>NZ_QTLM01000004.1:0-471 GCF_003602695.1 Bacteroides sp. AM07-18 | reverse complement strand
GGGAAAGGGATGAAATGAGGCTTTCAAAGAATAAAAGTATGTATTTTTCAGTTCAAAAGGTTGAATGACAGTCCATTGATAGCACCGATGGGAGCTCCGTAAAGACAACACCATTCCGTTCCTCAAAACTCATTTTGAAGATTCCGGAAAATGCGCAACAAATCTATTCTATCCTATCAAAAGAAGTAACGTCTTTTATACTGTACACGCTCCGCTTCTTACAAAAGAAATTACCCTCTGGTTGGCCTCGTCAATCTTTCTGTTGCTGAAAGGCTTCAGATAGGTTTCCGTCACCGTGATGGAGGAGTGTCCCATGGCTTCCGATATGATTCCGGGGTGTATCTCGCAATGGTAAGCCATTGTGGCCCAGGTGTGTCTGGCTGCATAGGTACTGAGTGCCGACTGCATTCCCAGGCACTGCCTGAGTACTGCCAGCCGCTGGTTGAATCCCCTGAGTGCCGACTGGTATTC
>NZ_QTLM01000039.1:0-2838 GCF_003602695.1 Bacteroides sp. AM07-18 | reverse complement strand
TTAAAAAAAATATTTTATAATAGTGTTGCGGAATTAAGGTTCACATAATTATTGATATTATCCTTATTCATTGTCAATAATCGAACAGGGTTGGTAAAATCATCAAAACCCGGAGCACCAGCCCATCCACCATTTTCATCATATACAGGAGAGGCAGGAGGATTAATCATCGCCCACCATGTTTCACTTTGGTCTCTATACTGCAAATAAGATACTGCAAGATTTTCACCAACTTTCAAATGATTTTTTATCAAACTATATTCAGTATTAGCACGTATCGAATATTGTCTGAAGAATGTATGTATCTGTGTACCTTCATTATTGAAATAACCCAACGAGAACAAGCTTTTGGATTTCTCAGAACCATTAGAAATGGTCAACTGATGATTATGAGAAATAGCAGTCTGAAAAATTTCTCCCATCCAATCTGTATCACTTCCTCTTACAGTTTGGTCTGCATTAAGGTATTCAGCAACTTTAACCTCGTCCAAAACAGCTATTCCATTATCACCTCTATGCCATGTATAATTATACGCTGAAGGCAAAGAAATAGAAGTACCATATACTCTTTCATCATAAGCTTGAGCTTGGAATGCTGCTCTACCATATTGTTCAGCATTCATCAAAGTAGGTTTGTTCAATACAGTATTGATAGAAACACTACCATTATACTCAATGTTTGTCTTACCTGCTTGACCCTTTTTTGTCTGAATCAAAATAACACCACCGGAAGCTCTTGCACCATAAATAGAGGCAGATGCTGCATCTTTCAAAACTTGAATAGATTCAATATCACCAGAATTTATATCACGAAGATTCAAATTTTCAGTAGGCATACCATCCAAAACAATTAAAGGCTTAACTCCTCCCGAAAGAGAAGACAATCCACGAATCTGCACCGTAGTTCCTTCAGCAGGATTACCACCATTTGTAGTGATATGCACACCAGCCATCTTTCCTTGTAATGACTTCATGGCATTGGCAGAAGCATTTTTCTTTAAATCACTCGCATTTGCCATTGCAACAGAACCTGTCAAATCCGCTTTCTTCTGTGTCATATAACCAGTGTATACCACAACTTCTGACAACATTGTAGCATCACTCTTCATGATAACATTCAAAAAGTTTAAGCCTTTAACCGAATATTCTTCCGTTTTTTGACCAATATAAGAAAAGACTAATATAGCCTTATCAGAAGGTATTTTTATAGAGTATTTTCCATCAATATCAGTCGTGGTACCGATAGTAGTTCCTTTAACAACAACATTCACTCCAATAAGAGGTTCATTCGTTCCTTCTTCCAAAACCGTTCCTTGTATTATCCTCTCTTGTTGAATCACGTTAGAAGTATCTATACCATGTCCAGATACTTGAATAAACTCTTTTGTCTCCGATACAGCCACAGAAAGAGGTAAACTATCCCCTGCATAAGCTGTCAATGATAACATTGATACCAATGCCACGAAACCATTTCTTTTGAAATATTTCATAATATAAATAAAAAAGGTTAATAAAATAATATTATTTACTATACAATACGTTTTTCCTAGAATTGTACTGCACAGCCTCTATACTCAAACTTTTATTTTACCATCTTGGAATTTCCAAACCGTCCTTGCTCGGCAAAGCCGGGAATTTGGCATGCGGCTCGGCCTGGTACCAGAAAGTGGTCGACGAGATATCCGACTTCTGGTTGTTGTAGCGTCCGTCATGGCGCCATCCCAGGTCCTGTATCGTGACCTTCAGGTCCTTGTCGAAGCGTACCGGGTCAAGGATATGCCAGCGGTACAGCCCGAAAGCGGTCACCGCACGGTACAGCCCGTCGGGACGGATTACCTGGTGCATGCCGGCATAAGGGGTGGTGAACTCCTGGTACTGGCGCGTCTTCTGGTTCTCGAAATTGTACGAACCGCAGAAGTAGTCCTCAATCCCGGTCCCGCAGATAGTCGGGTATTCCCTGTCACCGTCCATGTAGAACTTGATTTCCCCCTCACCCCACCAGCAGTTGTCGTTTACACGCCACGCCAGGTAGGTACCCACGTACTGTCCCTTGCCCTTCACACCGTCAATCAGCGTGTGCAGCGACCCCTGGGTCGGGTTGGAGCGGCGGAACTGCGCATGGAAGTAGGCCTCGTCCTCAGGAACTTCTGTCAGGGTGTAGTTGATTTGGTAGTACAGGCGCATCTCCTCGGCGGTGTTGATGTTCTCCAGCGTGATACGGGCTTTCTTGCGGAAAGGCATCTTCCAGTAGCAGTTGAAAGCGCTGCCCGGATTCACGCAAACGGCCAGTGAGGAGAGCTGTGCATATTCATTGTATGCGCTGCAGAAGAAGTCACCCACCGGACATTCGACGGAAGGCTCCTTCTCATCGTCCCAGTACATTCTCAGGATGGAGAAGCGCCAGTTCCCGGTCGGTGTCATCCAGATCTGCTGGATGGCTCCCGGACCCTCGATTTCCGCAATCGTGATTGTCTCTCCCGGTTTCACGATGATGAAGGGGTTTACCTTCCAACCCTTGCCCAGGTCCTTGGCCGCATGGTGGGCGTTGGCCACATTGCGCTGATCCTTGTCCCTGACCGGATCGGCCATGCCGCCCTTGCCCTTCTCGCCCGTGAAGTTCTCAGGGCTGATGGAACGTGTCTTGGCATCGGACAGTCTTGACAGGTTACCCATGTTCATGTCCAGACCGTTGAACGGGTAGTTGCTTTGGGCGTAAACACCCACGGTGGCCATGCATAAGGCCGCCAAAATTAATGATTTGATTCTCATGTTTTAAATAGATTAATGGTTTGTATATTTAGTTAATGGTTTCAGCAAGTTTTGCCAGTTCAAGATATT
>NZ_QTLM01000038.1:2421-4624 GCF_003602695.1 Bacteroides sp. AM07-18 | reverse complement strand
CCAATGCGATGCATATATCTGCGCTTCAAGTTGCTGAACTTTATAAAAATCGCTGGCAGGTAGAGCTGTTTTTCAAATGGCTCAAGCAGCACCTTAAAATCAAAAGATTTTGGGGAACTACAGAGAATGCTGTTCGAATACAGATATATGCTGCTATATGCGCTTACTGTTTGGTGGCAATCATTCAACACGATATGCAACTGAACAGAAGTACATATGAAGTGTTACAAATACTGAGCATCTCATTGACTGATAAGACTCATCTGAGAGACCTCTTTGATAAAACTAAATTTCAAAATGACAAAGAACGATTCGGACCAAATGGGCCAAGTTTATTTAATTTTTAATTCGTCCCAATTTTAATGGGACACTAATGTTTTACAAAGGTAAAACAATTAAGTAAAATTCATCTATCATTGCTTTTCATATTTATTGTGTCTTTCTCTTTTGCATCGGAAGTATTAGCACTTACAGCAACCAGACAGTATGACATCGCCACGTTTGATCATACCGCTGGAAAACAACGATATACAATCTGAATCAAAACAGATTGTATATCACCAATTTCTTTTTTTGTGCCTTGTTAAACGTATAAGAAGTTCCTCCGGCAGATTTTCCATCCCAATAGGCAATCAGCCTACAGGCGTGTGAAATCATGTAATCATTACGGTGGGCATAGCATTGGGCATAATAATATTCGGATAGAACTACCACCTTGTCGGCTTGGCGCAAAATATCAGCATACCTCTGTTTGTCCTCTTTGTTGAAATACACATCTTGCCCGACATAAGGAACAACCGCCACCAAAACCATATCGGGATATTGTTTCCTTTGTTCAAGTACGGTATGAGCAGCCATCATGTCAAATCCAACCGCACAACCAATATAGAAAAAACGGATTCCATTCTCATAGCAGAAACGTACCTCTTCATTCAACGATACGGACAAAGCATATTTATTTGTTCGTATCGTTCTATGACCGGTAAAAGCAACGGACATCATTTTCATCCATTTATCACGTGCCTTTCTACATATATCCAACGAACCTGCCGAAGTTTCATACACCATTCCATTCACCTCATAACGATAAGTGAACCAAGTAGTATCTCCAAAGATATCCTTCTGCTTCTCTATATAACTCTCTTTTTCTTTCATCTTATAACATACGGACAACTGTTTTACCTAAAAAGAAACCTCCCAAAACCTCACCTCCTATTTTTTCCAACTGACATGCGAAACGAGCATACGAAAACCCTTTTGTTAAAATATCGTCAAATACCAAGATTTTCTTACCCCGAAAAAAGTCCTTGTCAAATTCTATCACTTGTACTTTTTGAAGCGACTTGCTGTCAAATTTCTCGTGAATAGCCAAACGATCTCCACTGACACGTATATGTTCATACGCATTGATAGCACCTGAAAACTTACACACAGCCGAAGCAAACCCCTTATAACGAAGTTCATTCTTATCAGCGGAAGAAGCCGGAACACAAGCAAAAACAATATTCTTAACATCATCACCAAAAACTTGATGTAACTTATTCGCTATCATCCAAGCTATATTCAAATAAGCTTTTCCATCCTTAAAACTCCATATCATCTTACGAATTTGCCATTCTCTTTCCGTTGCCTGCCGATATTGCATAGGAAGATACTCAAAGAAAGAAAACATCATCTTATGCCATTGTCTGTCTAAACTAGGATATTTACTCTGATGTGCCATAGTCTTTTATCTATTAAAATTAAACTTATGCTTCAGCTAGATTTAAAGACCTTTTTTTAAACCCCTTTCCGGGATGGCCTTTTCTTTCTGCCGACTTTTTTTTTGAGCTTTCATGCCCCATCTGAGTTTATGAGCCTTTTTTTTACGGCACGCATCAATAAGGAAGGAGGGATTAAGAAAAGTTTTGGACGACAAAAAATGTTGGGGACAGCGAAGCCGTCCGGCGTTATTTTTTTCGGGACAAAGGGCGAAGACCGGAACTCTTTCGTATCCATCCACCGAAATAAATTTGCCGTTCAAAAACAAAGGATCTCAGATGGAGCTATGAAAAAAGCACATTAGGGGAGGCAGAAAACAAGGAAAAGGGCAGTACGGAAAGTAAAACAAGCCATACGGTTTTGCAAGCAAAACCATACTCCTATCTCCCTGCCACAAGTGACAGGGGGGAACGGGTTAGCAACGGACTGCCGGGACAAACGG
>NZ_QTLM01000038.1:0-2411 GCF_003602695.1 Bacteroides sp. AM07-18 | reverse complement strand
GACAGGGGGGAACGGGTTAGCAACGGACTGCCGGGACAAACGGTAAAAGGAAGGGACAGCAAAATACCCTCCCTTCCCTAATCCAAAAGAAGGGAGAATGTGCTTCATTGAAGGTATATAGGTTCCGTTCCCTGATTATAACAATACATAGTGTTATTTCTGAAACCATCAAAGCATATATGAAAATCATCGAAATCCTGTTCCGTGGCCAAACGAACCTTATCACTCAACAAAACCATGCATTGTTTATTGACAGATGTAGCCAAAGAGGTAGTACGTCCCGGCTTTATCTCCAATGCCACCACATAAGAAGTCCTTCGTGGATAGATATACCCAATAATTTCCTCATTGAGTACAACCAAACGAATAACATCTTCATTCAAAACGGGAATATTATTAATTTTGCCCATCATTGTTATAATATAAATCAGTTTATAATCATTAAAATACAATATCATTACAAATGATACCTATAATTTTTATAGGTAAACTTTTCCACCGAGACCACCTCATAAAGATAGTCTTCATGGCAAGAAGCCATTATACAGTTCTCACATTCAAGAATAGGATTTATAACTACACGGAATTTAATAGTGCCGTCCACCAGAACAAACTCCACCCGATTAAAGAACCCTTGTAGAGAATGCCCTTCCTTATCCATCAGACGCACTACTTCACCTGTAAAAACAGCCAATTCCTTAGCCTGCCATTTCGCTTTACGCAAACAACTGTTCGCCGCTTTGACGTTCTCATTCACCTCTTTTGTTCTTATTGCTTTCATACCAAAATCCTTTTTACATATTTATCTTGTCAAAAATCAAAAGTCAGCTGCGTAGCCCTTGCGTTGCTCTGAATCGACCTCTTCAATTCAGAATTATCCTCCATTGCATTTTCAAGTTTCCTAATAAAAGAAGTGTCACCTGCTTCCGTTATCTTTAAAATAGGCAACCATACTCCGGCTATCAGCTGTAAATCTATATGATAACTTCTCCAATGCTGCATTGTCAATGTATTCATCCATGCGACTTCACCGGGTACGCTATTCATCATCAGATTGACAACGGTCATCTTTACACAAATCAAATCTATATCCGAGCCATAACAAAAAAGCCTTCCTCCATCATTCTCTTCCGCACATTTTTTTACAGCGGAAAGTAGCATCCTGCCGGAACCACAGCACGAATCACAGACCGACTGTTTAGGTTTCAGCCTATTTCCCCCCATACATGCCATCAAATCAGCAACGTGTATCGGGGTAAAGAACTGTCCGTTATTCCCATGACTGACACACTCCATGAACATATCTCCCAAGACATCGCAAAATCCTTCCGAATATTCAGACACCCTATAAAACATTTGAACAAAAAGTTCCATTTCATATGGCTTATATCTTTTTTCCACTCTACGATAATCCTCCGCCAACATCCCGACAGACAAATAGTAAAGACAAACATCCAAAAAATCCCGAAAGGCTTCTTCATATCCCCGACTGAAAGCAAGCTTTTCATAAAGTTTCATTATCTCCTTTGGTATCATACTTTTCTGACTTCATTATTCACAACATTCTATATTCCTTGTGCCATAGATTTTATCAAAAGCCGCTTTTATCTCCGAGCGATATTTACAGTCCTTCTCAAAACAAAGTTGTTTTGTCCAAAAATCGAAATCAAAACCATCGGTATTATCAATCGTTACAGAAACATAATCAGTCATACCACTCTGACATACAACCGTATGCCGATTTACACAAAAGTGGTCATTTAAAGCAGTTTCTTTTCGGGTAATGCGTTCTACCATCTTATCTATCCACTTCATACTTATAATATTTTATGTAATTGCCCCATTCCAAGAGGCAGTTACGGTTATACTCATTAAAAATCGTTCTCGTTCAAAAACAGCACATCGCCTTTCATCACCATCCAATTAATCTCACTCAGATGATAGCCACAATGCCCACTCAAAAAAATCTCAATCTCTTCAGTGGTCTGCAATCTCCTGTCTGGGCTTATCACCGCAACATTACCGGAATTACAATCCAATACAGCCAGTTTCTCATAAGCCCACTCACCAAACTGGCAGAACTCGATAAAATTGGTATAGGTTATCCGTATGCTATTGTTTGCATCAAATTCAAGGGGTGACTTTGTAATGAATGAACCTGCATGATTCACCACCACAGAGGGGCTAATCTCTGCCAATGAAGATAAGCTGTCATCCCATCTAATCTCATAAAGGAAAAATCCTTTTGGCAATGAATTGCGGTCTATACGATAACTGGAAAAAAGACCGTCTATCGTTTCATTAATAACTAACTGTTCATAATCTCCTTCTAAATAGTGTACTCGTGACATAACTCGTTGTTTTTTGGGATTGTTAAACTTCTAATTTTATGCTTCAGCTAGATTTAAAGA
>NZ_QTLM01000037.1:0-4937 GCF_003602695.1 Bacteroides sp. AM07-18 | reverse complement strand
TATTAGTTTGTAAATGTGTCTACCTATATCAGGATAAGACACATTGTAAATAAACAAACTACATCATCGGTCAGCAAGTTCTATCACCTCCAAATCTTTAAACGTTCCCCCATCAACCGCAAAGCGTACCATCGTACGCACCTTATGGAAACCTTGAATGCCCGCAGCGCCCGGATTGATGTGGAGTACATCCAACGTCTTGTCATACTTCACCTTCAGTATATGCGAGTGCCCGCTGATGAACAGCTTTGGGGGACGCACCAGAATGCTGCCCTTGATGGAAGGGTCGTAGTTGCCGGGATAACCGCCGATATGCTTCATCAGCACCTCCGCCCCATCCACCGTAAAACGGAGAATCTGCGGATAGAGCTGCCGTATCTCCTGCCCGTCAATATTGCCATACACGGCACGGAAGGGACGGAAAGCCGCCAGCTTCTGTGCCACTTCCAGCGAACCGATATCGCCGGCGTGCCATATCTCGTCACAGTCTTCAAAATATTGCAGGTACTTTTCATCCCAGTAGCCATGCGTATCCGATAATAAACCAACTTTTGTCATCTTTCCTTTGTTTATTAAAACAAAGGTAACTATATTTGGGAAGAATACAATGTGGTAATGTGCTAATATGCCACATTAACACCTTAACACCATGGACAACAGATATTTCAAACGTGACATCAGCTGGCTTTCCTTCAACTACCGCGTACTGCTGGAAGCGGAAGACGAGACATTGCCGCTATACGAACGCATCAACTTTATTTCTATATACTCTTCCAATCTGGAAGAATTCTACAAGATACGCGTAGCCGACCATAAGGCCATAGCCACCGGAGCCTCGCAAAGCGATGAAGAGACTATGCAGTCTGCCGCCGAACTGGTAGATGAAATCAACCAAGAAGTCAATCGCCAACTGGAGGAACGTATCCGCATCTACGAACAGAAGATACTGCCCGCCCTGCGGAAACATCACATCATATTCTATCAAAGCCGCAACGTAGAACCGTTTCACCGCGATTTTGTGCGCAGCTTCTTCCGCGAAGAGATATTCCCCTATCTGGCCCCGGTGCCCGTAAGCAAGGACAAGGTGATTTCATTCCTGCGCGACAACCGTCTCTATCTAGCCGTACGGCTTCATCTGAAAGGAGCTCCCGCCAGTTCTCCAAACCGCATCCAGTATTTCGTGATGAAACTGCCGTACAGCAAAGTGCCGCGCTTCATCCAGCTGCCCAAGGTGGGGAAAGACTATTATCTGATGTTCATTGAAGACATCATCAAGGCCAATCTGGATACCATCTTCCCCGGTTATGAAGTGGACAGCAGTTATTGCATCAAGATTTCACGCGATGCGGATATTCTGATAGACGATGCCGCCAATACCTCCGAAATCATCGAGCAGGTGAAGAAGAAGGTAAAGAAACGCAAGATAGGCGCCGTGTGCCGTTTTGTATACGACCGCGCCATGCCCCAGGACTTCCTCGACTTTCTGGTAGATGCCTACCGCATAGACCGCCGGGAGCTGGTGCCGGGAGACAAGCACCTCAACATGGAGGATTTGCGGCATCTGCCTAATCCCAACCAAAGCGTACGTCCCATCAAGAAACCCCAGCCCATGAAGCTGACCTGCCTGGACGAACGCGAATCCATCTTCCGCTATGTGGAGAAGAAGGACCTGCTGCTGCATTATCCCTACCACTCCTTCAACCACTTCATCCATTTTCTATATGAAGCCGTCCACGAACCCACCGTGCGTGAAATCATGGTGACCCAGTATCGCGTGGCAGAGAACTCCACCGTCATCAACACCCTAATAGCCGCCGCACAGAACGGAAAGAAAGTCACCGTCTTTGTGGAACTGAAAGCCCGCTTCGACGAAGAAAACAACCTCGCCACCGCCGAGATGATGAAAGCCGCCGGCATCAACATCATTTTCAGCATACCAGGACTAAAGGTACATGCCAAAGTAGCCCTCGTGCTACGCCGCGACAAGGAAGGGCGCAAACTGACAAGCTACGCCTACATCAGCACCGGCAACTTCAACGAAAAGACCGCCACCCTCTATGCGGACAGCGGACTATTCACCTGCAACCCGGTGATTGTAAACGACCTGCACAACTTGTTCCGTACTCTGCAGGGAAAGGAAAATCCAGTGTTCCACCGCCTGCTTGTGGCCCGCTTCAACCTGATTCCTGAACTGAACCGCCTCATCAATCACGAAATAGAACTGACCCGGCAAGGCAAGCAAGGACGGATTATCCTAAAAATGAATGCCCTGCAAGACCCCGCCATGATAGACCGCCTCTACGAAGCCTCGCAAGCCGGTGTAGAGATAGACCTCATTGTCCGCGGCATCTGCTGCCTCATCCCCGGGCAGGAGTACAGCCACAACATCCGCGTGACACGCATCGTGGATACCTTTCTGGAACATGCCCGTGTGTGGTACTTCGGCAACGGCGGCGCACCCAAGCTCTTCCTCGGCTCGCCGGACTGGATGCGGCGTAACTTGTACCGCCGTATCGAAGCCGTCACCCCCATTCTGGACCCGGACTTGAAGCAAGAGCTCATCGATATGCTATCCATACAACTGTCGGACAAACGGAAAGCCTGCTCTGTGGACGACCGGTTGCGAAACCGCTGGAAGTCGTCGCGACCGCAAAAGGAGAAGGTACGGTCGCAATATAGCTTTTACGAATACTTGAGAGAGAAAATATAAACAACTCTGCCCCAATATACCTCCGGCTCAACTGTCTTTTATAGGACACAGACGTACGGCAGTTCCTCCACTACGTGCTTGCCGAATGGTGAGGGTATCACTATAAGTCACTTCGCGCTCTTCTATAAGTATAGCAGCAGGACATGTCTCATAATCGGCCTCAGGAGCATCACGATAAATAGTAGCCAGATATCTTTTATCTGTATCGAGAAAAGACAGACTGATATTAGCCGTTCGTTCCTCATCTCCCGTGATACTGCCTATATACCAGCATCCCTCTCCTTTATCACAACGGGCAATAGTAACATAACTGCCAATGCATGCTTCCGGCACCACTGTTCTGCTCCAATCTGTAGGACAAGATACTATAAAATTAAAAGGTTCCGGATTAGCCTCGTAATTCTCTATTTCATCCGAAGCCATTTGTAACGGTGAATAGAGCACCACAAACAGCGCCAATTGTTTGGCCAGTGTGGTATGTACACGTGTCTGTGGCATTACATCGTTAACAAACCGAAACGTCACCGGTGTAAAGTCCATCGGGCCTGCCAACCCACGAGTGAAAGGCAATATTACGGTATGAGAGGGAGGATTTCCACCATCTACATCCCAAGCGTCCCATTCTTGTCCACGTACTCCCTCTTGTGTCATCAGATTAGGAAAAGTACGCTGCAAACCTGTAGGAATCACCGGTTCATGATTATCAATACAGATACGGTGACGGGCAGCAGCCTCTATTACCTTGCGATAATGAAGTACACCAAACTGACTGCTATGATATTCTTTCCCATCAAGCAAATCGCCCACATAACCCGTTTTTACTTGATGCACACCATATTTCTCATAGAACTTGAAACCATCTTCCATCTGATTTTCATAATTGGAAACATTACCGCCAGTTTCATGATGTCCTATCAAAGCTACTCCTTTGCTACGCCCATAATCAGTAATACGTTGTATATCAAAATCGGTATAAGGTTTTGTGAAACTAAACTTCCAAGTAGCCCAGTCTTCATTCCACCCTTCCACCAGTACACCTCCCAGGTTATTGGCAGCAGCAAAATCGATGTGACGCATTGTATTCTCTGTTGTGGCCCCATGATGGGGACCGGCATGCCAGGTGTTATGCTTCATGTGATAAGTCCACCAAATTCCAATATAGCGCATAGGTTGTATCCAGGAAGTATCGGTTATACGACAAGGTTCATTAAGATTTAACATGAGACGGGAAAGAAGCAAATCACCGGCAGATTCAGCCACTATCATTGTACGCCAAGGAGATACACGGGTATCGGTAACACGTACTTTCTCACCTGTACTCCAAGGTGTAAGAGCCGCACGTAATGTAACCGTTTTATTATCTTCAACTTGTTCAACCGGCTTCAAGTTCATGGCAGCATAATCTGTAAGATTTGCTTCATGAATAGCCAAATAAAGGCTATCTGTTGTCTCAATCGTCACCGGAGTGCTTACCCATCCCATCTTACTAAGAGTTTTTTTCTCAAATAAGGCCTCGTAAAAACGAACTCCTTTCACTGGAATACTCCAAGCATCATAATCTGCAGGAAAAACGAATTCAGTCACTTCGTCATCAATAAGAAACTCTTGTAGCTGTTGCTGGCGCGGGAACTCATACCGGAATCCCATCCCATCATCAAAAAGACGAAAAATAATATTCAGTTCCCGCTCCAACGATGTTTCTTCCTTGAGGCATACCCTCAATTCATTATAATGATTTACAATTTCAGCCTCTTCCCCCCATACTGGTTGCCACACATCATTATGCGAATCATGCTTAACCTCTTTTAGAACGAAACCAGTCAAAAGATCTGGCGCATCCTTCAAAACCAATCCCAGACGTGAAGGAAGTAAAATATTCTTCCCCGCATGTCTTAAACAATATCGGGGAGCACCTTCTTCATCAAGTGTAAACTCTAAAGAAAGTTTTCCATTTGGAGAGGTCAACTTGATATGTTCCTGCTGGCATGAAATCATCCATAGGCCTAAACATAAAGCAAGTATAATCTGTAGCGTTTTTTTTAGTTTCATAGTCATTACCGAATTTAATTTTATATATCCAATTCTTATTTTATAAGTCTACTGACAAACAGTCCCTTTCCTTCCTCAGCCGGAATAACACAGAAGTTTACGAAACCACAGACAGACTCCGGTTCAAGCAACGTGGCCACTACTGTCCCGTAAAAGTGGATAAATAGTTCTTTGAAAT
>NZ_QTLM01000036.1:4871-5701 GCF_003602695.1 Bacteroides sp. AM07-18 | reverse complement strand
GCGTCTGAAAGCACATTCTTAGGCAGCCTACGTTTCCATTGGATGGATTTGTACCCGAGATTCTTTTTTGCTCTGACAACAAAGTAGGCTTCAATTTGATGAATTTTATACAGTATTTTGAAGTTGTTATAACCGCGGTCAAAGATGTAATAAGAGCTTGGTTCATAAGGAATTTCAATCATAACTTTAGAATCGTGTACGGATGCTTCCGTGATATGAAAGAATGCAGGAATCTGTGTTTCCACATCATATAATGTATGCACTTTGATACCACCTTTCTTTTTGCGGAATTTTGCCCACCAAAAGACTGAAAGGCACAGGTCAATAGTAGTCGAATCGAAAGCATAAACGTTACCGCCAAGTTTGAAAATATGATTAGCACACTTTTGTCGTGCTTCGCTAACCAGGTAGTAAGCATATTCTTCAAAGATGTGATAGTCTCTATCTTGATTTGCTCTTGCCAGCGATGACTTTGATACATTTTTACCCATTCCTAAATGATAACATTTGGAATGATGAGCTTCAAGAGCAACTATCAAATCTCGCAGACTTTCACGATTAGAAAGTTGACCAAACATCAAAGCAAGTAGTTGATTCCAGCAGGTGAAGTGCTTCACATATTTATCACCATCATACTTGGTGACTATGCGGTTAAACTTACTTCGATTCAGAAATGAAGCCAATTGAGCGAAAACGTATTTGTCTTGGAACATATGCCATCGGATTAATCTGATGCAAAGCTACAAATTCAAGTCCGTTCGCTCGGAAAATCGCTGTAACTAACTAAATTTCAAATATTTCAAAGAACTCTTTTAGATTTTAATGGGACA
>NZ_QTLM01000036.1:0-4861 GCF_003602695.1 Bacteroides sp. AM07-18 | reverse complement strand
TAAATTTCAAATATTTCAAAGAACTCTTTTAGATTTTAATGGGACAACAATGTTTGTAAAAGGTAAAACAATATGCGTTTTTCAGATACAGAGAACAATATGACCTTTTGCATAGGTGTGTGTTGGTTAGGAACTCCAAATATGGAGTCGTTGCAGAAAATAATGATGAACTTGAATATTATTGATAAGGATGGAAACAATGGAAGCTAATGAACTGATGCGATATGCCTATGAATTACTGCAAGGGCATTCGAATGAAGAATGTGCCCGAATATTAAGAGAAGTGGTGGCCGAGTGTCAGGTGTGTATAAAGAACTGTGAAGAAGGTGTTTTCGAAAATATGCTAAAGTAATAACAACAAGAATATGGAAATTACTCATAAAAATCAAGGAGAACTTGACTCAACCATGCTCCCATTCGTGATGAGAGAGCTGGTAGAACTGGTCATGAAGAAAAAGGCATTGCCTTTAGGCGATGCACTGTATTATATATATTCTTCCAAGTTGTATAAATCTTTGCTGGATAAGAGTACCAAGTTATGGTATTCAAGTACATTGTCGCTTTATGAAACATTGGAGAAGGAAAAAACAGAAGAAAAACGACGGTATAACGGTGACACGAAGATCCTGCTTTTCAAGATGTTCTGCATTGAGAATTATAGGGAGGAAAAGAAACAAAGTGCGGAAGAAACCTTGTTGTTGTTTTCGGACTATGGGGTTTTTGATTTTTTGGATGAGACTTTTGAAATGCTTCATACCCAAGACCCCGAATATATATTAGATACTATAACGACTTATATCAATAAAAGAAAATGAGACTATTTCATGGATCTACAGTTACCGTGAAACGCCCTAATATACAGAAAGGACGGAAGGCTACGGACTTTGGGAAGGGATTTTATACGACAACCAACTTTGAACAAGCAAAAAAATGGGCTTTGTTGAAGAAGAACAGGGAACAGAGCGAAAAAGCAATCGTCTCTGTTTATGAAGTTCCCGATGATATTCTTGATAGGGAATATCCGGTTCTTCGGTTTATGGGTGCGACAAAAGAATGGCTGGAGTTTGTTGTCAACAACCGCAGAGGAAGAGAAAACGGTGACTATGACCTAATAATGGGGCCTGTCGCAAATGACCAGTTATATGCGACAATTCGGCTTTATGAACAGAGAGTTGTTACGGCTGAAGCCGCTATTGAGATGCTGAAAGCGCATAAGTTGTTCAATCAGCTTTCATTTCATACGGTAACAGTCGCTTTGTTGTTGAAGTTTGTTGAATCAATTGAAGTGGGGTAAAGAATATGTGAAGTGAAAATAGGGGGAAGTTTATCCCCCAATGGTAAGGTTGTTTTTTGCGTCCACTTAGTTTTTTCCCACCCACCCTTTCAGCGGAGTGACTGCCCGGCAGTCTGTTGCTTACCCATATGTCCTAGCCTTTTAGGGCTGTAGATAGGTAGTTGGATATTTCGCTGCCAAATCGGCAGTCCGCTTCAATCGTTTGCTTGCTTTTCTCCGAGTGGAGCCTTTCTGCTTTTCCGGTGGTGTAATCTTCTTTTATTGGAAACAGGTGTAGTGGCTGTATGCCTGTGTGGTTATGTTCTCCCGCAGAATCCGCAAGTCAGTTCTTCCGTTGCAGCTTTTCATTTTATCGTGCAGTCACTTTTTTCGATACGTGGAATATGATATGCTTCATTCTTCGGCTTCATTTTTTTAAAAGGAATTGCAGATGTTTCTTCCGGTGTGTCGATAGGCGGCTGACCATCTTTTCGGGATGTGCCATGCTTGCTGTCTAACCGGTTGTTTTTTGCATCCTTTCCAAACCTGTTACTGATTTTCAAGTTTTGTCTTTTTCATATCATTTTTTAGGGAAGTCAAATCATTTTCCGTTGCAAATATAGATTGTTGCTAACCCCTTTTACGGGGATAAGGGGACGATTCACAAACACCACGTTGTTATTCGTCTGAAATCTTCCTTTTTTTGCCTTGCACAAAAAGCGTATTTAACCCGAATTATTCGTTGCCATCTTCACCAATAAAAAAGTTACAAATCTTCCTTTTTCCGGCCAGCATAAAAAGAGTATTTATATCTTTTTTCATGGTGTCCCCCAAAGCCAACAATCAGTTATTGCACTGTAAAATTGATTAATTAACTTCTAAAAAATCAGAGATATGAAAAAGATTGAAAATTCATTCGCAGTAACAGGCAGGATTTGTAGGGATGCAGAAATCCATTTATTCAAAATAGTAAAGGTTGCACACTTCTCTATTGTGGTCAGTCGCATAGGCAAGATAAATGAAGAAAAAACATTTGTTTCCTCTGTTATGAAAGTTGAAGCCTGGAGTAAGATGGAAGACCGCTATGCTTTTTGGATACTGCAAAAAGATGTACTGATTACCGTTGAAGGCTACTTTAAGCCGGAAGAATGGACGGATTCTAAAAGTGGGGAGAAACGTAACCGCATTGTGATGGTAGCTACTAAGTTCTACCCGACTCCGGAAAAATAAGAACCCCCGGACTAAAAAGAAAAAGCAATCAAACGATTGAAGCGGCACAAGGTCGCTTCAATCGTTTGCTAATGCGGCAGAAGATTATAAAAAAAGTGTTTCTTAATTTGGTGATTTTCAGATTTATCGGTATTTTTGTATCAAAAATGATACCTAAATATGTTTTTCTATGAAAAGATTATATGATACATATACAATATACGAATTTTCAGATGAATGTATTGTAAAGGAAATCTGCAAGAGAGTTAAGTCTATAAGACTTAGCTGCTGTTTTTCCCAGCAAGAATTTGCGGATAAGGCAGGAGTATCTATCGTTACTATTAAGAGAATAGAATCTTGTAAAGTAAGTGATATTGCCCTAAGTACATTGCTTAAGATTTTGCGTATAAGTGGAACTCTTGAAGGCGTTGTCGGTTTGGTTCCGGAACTTCCAGACTCCCCTTTCCTAATCAATGAAAAAACAGGTAAAAGAATACAAAGAATTAACGGTAAACGTAAGATGGTATGAAGAAAGAGCCGATTATAGTGAATGTATATCTGTGGGGGACTTGCATTGGCAAATTGAATTGGGACTTTGAAAAGCATTGTTCTGTATTCCAATTTACGGATGAATATAGGAAACAAGATTATGATATATGCCCTTCCACACACCCTAAGAGAACCCCTTTGTTTGCGTCTTTCTATGGGAATAAAGATAAATTATATCAAGGGCTTCCGGAATTTCTTGCAGATGCGCTTCCTGACAAATGGGGGGCTTCCCTATTTGACCAATGGCTCACGGATAATAATATAAAGGTTACGGAATCATTGCCTCTATTGAAGCTCTCTTATATTGGCAAGAGGGCTATGGGAGCATTGGAATTTGAACCGGAATTTAATGATGATGCCATCCATGAGTCAGTAAATATGTCATCATTGGCAACTTTGGCTTCTAAAATATATAATGATCGAGATGCTGCTGTCATATCACCGGAGGATAGCCTCACGATGAAAAAGTTGATATATCTTGGAACTTCTGCCGGTGGCATGCGCCCGAAGGCAGTGATTGCCTATAATCTCGAAACGGAAGAGTTTCGTTCCGGCCAGGTGGATTTGCCTGAAAATTTTAAGCAGTATATCATCAAATTTAAAGAAGCAGATGACTCTCCTACCACAGAGATAGAAATGGTATATAGCGAAATGGCAAAGGCGGCGGGAATCAACATGATGCCATGCTTCCTGAAAGAAATTGATGGAAGAAATCATTTCGTAACGGAAAGATTTGATCGTAAGAATGGAGAAAAGCTCTTTAGTCAGACCCTTGCGGCCATTATGCCGGGTGCAGATGATTATATGAAGCTGTGTTGGATAGCAGAGACTCTGAAACTTCCCCAGGAAGACAAAGATCAGATATTTATCAGAATGGTATTTAATTATGTCGCAGGTATATCCGATGATCATAATAAGAACATATCGTTTATCATGGATAAGGCAGGGGTATGGCGTTTATCACCTGCATATGATGTAATGTTCACGGCAAATACATGGGAAAATTCTTCAGCACACATTCATTCGATGGGCGTGATGGGCAAAAGGTCTGCCTTGACTACAAGTGATTTCGTCAACTTTGCCGAGGATTTTGTAGAGGAGCCCGAAAAGAAGATATTACAGGTGTTCGATGCTGTAAGCAAATTTCAATCGTTATGCGCCACGTATGGCATAGATAAGGCTATATTTGATAAAATCCAACATGTATTGGATGGATTGGTCACTGATGATTTGGATTTGCTGCAATTAACTTAAAGAACAGTAGATGGTGATAGTTGCTCCAGTCTTTTCTGGAACGGCTTTCTTTTCTTTTGAGATCTTTATACCCCTATTTGTTATTTTGGAGAAAGTCACATGTTTCCCACCCACCCTTTCAGCGGAGTGACTGTCCCCGTTTCAGGATTTCTCATAGTCACTCGCAGGCTCCGTGATTGTGTGAAATCCAGGAATGGGGAAGGCAAAGGAGAGAGGCATATCCGGTCTGCTTTCGGAGCTTCGGCCACATCGAGACAACCTCTTTCCGGCGGCTATGCCACTCTCCTTTTATTTGCCCGGCAGTCTGTTGCTTACCCATATGCCCCAGCCTTTTAGGGCTGTATATAGGTAGTCGGATATTTCGCCGCTAAATCGGCAGTCCGCTTCAATCGTTTGCTTGCTTTTCTCCGAGTGGATGCCTTTCTGTTTTTCCGGTTGTATAATCTTCTTTTTCCGGAAACAGTTGTAGTGGCTGTATGCCTGTATGGTTATGTTCTCCCCGCAGAATCCGCAAGTCTGTTCTTCCGTTGCAGCCTTTCATTTTATCGTGCAGTCACTTTTTTCGATACGTGGAAT
>NZ_QTLM01000035.1:2676-5748 GCF_003602695.1 Bacteroides sp. AM07-18 | reverse complement strand
AAACGAACAAAGCCTCCGTATCCTTATCAGACACGGAGGCTTCTTCTGAAAACGGCGACTACCTACTCTCCCACTGTTACGCAGTACCATCGGCGTGACCGGGCTTAACTTCTCTGTTCGGAATGGGAAGAGGTGGAACCCCGGTGCTGTAGTCACCTGAATAAGGCAGACATGATGAGAAAAAAGTAAAGTGTCCATATATTGCTGAACGTATATACCTCCATACACGGAAGGCAAAAAGTGGACGGGCAATTAGTAATGCTCGGCTATGACATCGCTGCCTGTACACCTGCATCCTATCGACGTTGTAGTCTACAACGACCCTGAGAAATCTAATCTTGTGGCTGGCTTCGTACTTAGATGCTTTCAGCACTTATCCAATCCCGACTTAGATACCCGGCAATGCACCTGGCGGCACAACCGGTAAACCAGAGGTCAGTCCAACACGGTCCTCTCGTACTAGTGTCAGAGCCACGCAAATTTCATGCGCCCACGATAGATAGAGACCGAACTGTCTCACGACGTTCTGAACCCAGCTCGCGTGCCACTTTAATGGGCGAACAGCCCAACCCTTGGGACCTTCTCCAGCCCCAGGATGTGACGAGCCGACATCGAGGTGCCAAACCCCTCCGTCGATATGAGCTCTTGGGAGGGATCAGCCTGTTATCCCCGGAGTACCTTTTATCCTTTGAGCGATGTCCTTTCCATACAGAAACACCGGATCACTATGCTCTAGTTTCCTACCTGATCGACTTGTAAGTCTCCCAGTCAAGCGCCCTTATGCCATTACACTCTGCCGACGGTTACCAATCGTCGTGAGGGCACCTTTAGAAGCCTCCGTTACACTTTTGGAGGCGACCACCCCAGTCAAACTACCCACCAAACAGTGTCCCCGCAACAACGGGTTAGAACTCAAATAATCAAAGGGCCGTATTTCAACAGCGGCTCCACGGACACTGGCGTGCCCGCTTCAAAGCCTCCGGCCTATCCTACACATCAATTACCCAAATTCAATGTTAAGCTATAGTAAAGGTTCACGGGGTCTTTTCGTCCCATCGCGGGTAATCGGCATCTTCACCGATACTACAATTTCACTGAGCTCACGGTTGAGACAGCGTCCAGATCATTACACCATTCGTGCAGGTCGGAACTTACCCGACAAGGAATTTCGCTACCTTAGGACCGTTATAGTTACGGCCGCCGTTTACTGGGGCTTCAATTCAATGCTTCTCTTGCGATGACATCTCCTCTTAACCTTCCAGCACCGGGCAGGTGTCAGGCTGTATACTTCATCTTTCAATTTTGCACAGCCCTGTGTTTTTGTTAAACAGTTGCCTGGACCTATTCTCTGCGCCTCGCCGTTAAGCGAGGACCCTTTATCCCGAAGTTACAGGGTCAGTTTGCCTAGTTCCTTAACCGTGAATCACTCAAGCGCCTTAGTATATTCAACCCGACTACGTGTGTCCGTTTGCGGTACGGGTACCTGCAGGATTAAGTTTAGCGGATTTTCTTGGAAGTATGATTACACGCACTATTGGATTGTTCTAAGAACGCTCCATACTATCAGGTTCGACTCTTGCTCCGGATTTGCCTGGAACAATCAGCATCTACACCCTTCAACGGACTATTCCGTCAGTCCGCGGCGCTGTCACGACTCCGTCTCCACGTCACTCCCACAGGTAGTACCGGAATATTAACCGGTTCTGCCATCGGCCTCGCCGTTCGGCTGAGCCTTAGGACCCGACTTACCCTGATCCGATTAGCGTTGATCAGGAAACCTTAGTCTTTCGGCGGGCAGGTTTCTCGCCTGCCTTATCGTTACTTATACCTACATTTGCTTTTCCACACGCTCCAGCAAGGCTCGCGCCTCACCTTCGACGCAGAGTGGAATGCTCCCCTACCGATGATTTCTCATCCCAAAGCTTCGGTAGAATACTTATGCCCGATTATTATCCACGCCAAACTCCTCGACTAGTGAGCTGTTACGCACTCTTTAAATGAATGGCTGCTTCCAAGCCAACATCCTAGCTGTCTTAGCAATCTGACTTCGTTAGTTCAACTTAGTATTCATTTCGGGACCTTAGCTGTTGGTCCGGATTGTTCTCCTTTAGGACATGGACCTTAGCACCCATGCCCTCACTCCTGACATAGAACTGACACGCATTCGGAGTTTGTCAAGACTTGATAGGCGGTGAAGCCCTCGCATCTTATCAGTCGCTCTACCTCATGCCAGTATAAGTCAAGGCTGCACCTAAATGCATTTCGGGGAGTACGAGCTATCTCCAAGTTTGATTAGCCTTTCACCCCCACCCTCAGGTCATCCAGAAGCTTTTCAACGCTTATTGGTTCGGTCCTCCAGATGGTGTTACCCATCCTTCAACCTGCCCAAGGGTAGATCACTTGGTTTCGCGTCTACTCCTTCCGACTATACGCCCTGTTCAGACTCGCTTTCGCTTCGGCTGCAGATCTGAAATCCTTAACCTCGCCGGAAAAAGTAACTCGTAGGTTCATTATGCAAAAGGCACGCCGTCACACCAGAAGGTGCTCCGACCGCTTGTAGGCACATGGTTTCAGGAACTATTTCACTCTTCTGTTCGAAGTGCTTTTCACCTTTCCTTCACAGTACTGGTTCACTATCGGTCTCTCGGGAGTATTTAGCCTTACCGGATGGTCCCGGCAGATTCACGCAGAATTCCTCGTGCTCCGCGCTACTCAGGATACCACTAGGCTTCGGTTGGCTTCGCATACGCAGCTCTCATGCTCTATGGCTGTACTTTCCAGAACATTCTGCTCACCAACTTTCTTGCCACGGCGTGGTCCTACAACCCCACCCATGCCGTAACATGGATGGTTTGGGCTGTCCCCCGTTCGCTCGCCACTACTGGGGGAATCATTGTTTATTTTCTTTTCCTGCAGGTACTAAGATGTTTCAGTTCCCTGCGTTAGCCTCCTGCAATGCAGGATGATACTTCTTCAAAGTACCGGGTTGTCCCATTCGGAAATCCGCGGATCAAAGGTCATTTGCACCTACCCGCAGCTTATCGCAGCTTATCACGTCCTTCATCGCCTCCG
>NZ_QTLM01000035.1:0-2666 GCF_003602695.1 Bacteroides sp. AM07-18 | reverse complement strand
TCATGCTCTATGGCTGTACTTTCCAGAACATTCTGCTCACCAACTTTCTTGCCACGGCGTGGTCCTACAACCCCACCCATGCCGTAACATGGATGGTTTGGGCTATTCCCCGTTCGCTCGCCACTACTGGGGGAATCATTGTTTATTTTCTTTTCCTGCAGGTACTAAGATGTTTCAGTTCCCTGCGTTAGCCTCCTGCAATGCAGGATGATACTTCTTCAAAGTACCGGGTTGTCCCATTCGGAAATCCGCGGATCAAAGGTCATTTGCACCTACCCGCAGCTTATCGCAGCTTATCACGTCCTTCATCGCCTCCGAGAGCCAAGGCATCCGCCATGTGCCCTTACTTACTTTTTGTCTTACCGATCACGTATGGTCGATATATACTTTCAGCTTTTAACTTTACTTTTTTTTGGTCACATCATGTCAAAGAACGGTGTTTCAATTATAAAACAATAATCAAAACGGAGTGGAGAATAACGGATTCGAACCGTTGACCCCCTGCGTGCAAAGCAGGTGCTCTAGCCAGCTGAGCTAATCCCCCTTCTTATAAGTGGAAAACGGAAACTGGAAAGTGGAAAATCCGGAGAGTTCCCGATTTTCAGTTGTCAATTTTCAGTCTTCAACTTTGAAGTAGTCCCAGGCAGAGTTGAACTGCCGACCTCTACATTATCAGTGTAGCGCTCTAACCAACTGAGCTATAGGACTGTCAGTCAAACCCTCGCCTTACGGCTCGGCTTCTACTTTTCTCGTATATTTTAATAAACAAGTACGCGCAGTACAAGAGGTTCTTATGGAAGCATAACTTCAAGAACCAACGATCGAGTCGAGACGTCACTCCAGAAAGGAGGTGTTCCAGCCGCACCTTCCGGTACGGCTACCTTGTTACGACTTAGCCCCAATCACCAGTTTTACCCTAGGGCGCTCCTTGCGGTTACGCACTTCAGGTACCCCCGGCTTTCATGGCTTGACGGGCGGTGTGTACAAGGCCCGGGAACGTATTCACCGCGCCGTGGCTGATGCGCGATTACTAGCGAATCCAGCTTCATGGAGTCGGGTTGCAGACTCCAATCCGAACTGAGAGAGGCTTTCGGGATTAGCATCACGTCGCCGTGTAGCTGCCTTCTGTACCCCCCATTGTAACACGTGTGTAGCCCCGGACGTAAGGGCCGTGCTGATTTGACGTCATCCCCACCTTCCTCACATCTTACGACGGCAGTCTCGACAGAGTCCCCAGCATCACCTGATGGTAACTATCGATAAGGGTTGCGCTCGTTATGGCACTTAAGCCGACACCTCACGGCACGAGCTGACGACAACCATGCAGCACCTTCACAACTGCCTTGCGGCTGACATGTCTCCACATCATTCAGTTGCAATTCAAGCCCGGGTAAGGTTCCTCGCGTATCATCGAATTAAACCACATGTTCCTCCGCTTGTGCGGGCCCCCGTCAATTCCTTTGAGTTTCACCGTTGCCGGCGTACTCCCCAGGTGGAATACTTAACGCTTTCGCTTGGCCGCTTACTGTATATCGCAAACAGCGAGTATTCATCGTTTACTGTGTGGACTACCAGGGTATCTAATCCTGTTTGATACCCACACTTTCGAGCATCAGCGTCAGTTACAGTCCAGCAAGCTGCCTTCGCAATCGGAGTTCTTCGTGATATCTAAGCATTTCACCGCTACACCACGAATTCCGCCTGCCTCTACTGTACTCAAGACACCCAGTATCAACTGCAATTTTACGGTTGAGCCGCAAACTTTCACAACTGACTTAAGCGTCCGCCTACGCTCCCTTTAAACCCAATAAATCCGGATAACGCTCGGATCCTCCGTATTACCGCGGCTGCTGGCACGGAGTTAGCCGATCCTTATTCATACGGTACATACAAAAAGGCACACGTGCCTCACTTTATTCCCGTATAAAAGAAGTTTACAACCCATAGGGCAGTCATCCTTCACGCTACTTGGCTGGTTCAGACTCTCGTCCATTGACCAATATTCCTCACTGCTGCCTCCCGTAGGAGTTTGGACCGTGTCTCAGTTCCAATGTGGGGGACCTTCCTCTCAGAACCCCTATCCATCGAAGGCTTGGTGGGCCGTTACCCCGCCAACAACCTAATGGAACGCATCCCCATCGATGACCGAAATCCTTTAATAGTTCTACCATGCGGAAGAACTATGCCATCGGGTATTAATCTTTCTTTCGAAAGGCTATCCCCGAGTCATCGGCAGGTTGGATACGTGTTACTCACCCGTGCGCCGGTCGCCATCAAACTTAGCAAGCTAAGTTCATGCTGCCCCTCGACTTGCATGTGTTAAGCCTGTAGCTAGCGTTCATCCTGAGCCAGGATCAAACTCTTCATTGTAAAAGTATCGTGACTGCGCAAATTAAAAATTAAAGTGCGACAGCTTAATTATCTGTTCAGGACGCTCGAATTCAAAAAGTTTATCTTTACCTATTTATATAAAACAGGTATTGACGGTTCTTTTGTTTTACCCAGGTACGACGCGCCTTAATCATTAGTTTCCAATTATTAATTTGCGAAGCACCTGCTCTTGTACTACTTGTATTGTTTATGTAAATCTGTTCAAAGATCGCTCGTTTCACGATTGCTGTTCTTTTCAGAAAGCGGATGCAAAGGTAAGAGCTTTAAAGCATATC
>NZ_QTLM01000034.1:0-5787 GCF_003602695.1 Bacteroides sp. AM07-18 | reverse complement strand
TTTTCAATTATGAACAAGAAGTTTCTAAGTGTAATCCTGTTCAGTGCCTTAATGGTTGGTACTGCAGGAACGTTTACGTCTTGTAAGGACTACGATGACGACATCGATCAGATCAATAAGGAACTGACCGACATCAAGTCTCAAGTAGCTGCCTTACAGAATGCTGTGGACAATGGTAAATGGATCACCAGTGTAACATCGTCTGCGGATGGTCTGGTTATTACCATGAATGACGGTAGTACCCACAAAGTAACTAACGGTAAGGACGGTCAGAATGGCGCTCAGGGCGAACCGGGTGTAGCTGGTGATAAAGTTGTAATCGACAAGACTACGGGCGCTATCACTATCAATGATGAACCTACAGGATTCTATGCTGCAAAGAATGCCGAAACCGGCAAGTTTGCAGTTCCTGAAATTGGCGAAGACGGTTTCTGGTATGTAGTAAACAAAGAAGGTAAGCTGGAGAAAACTCCGTATCTGGCATCCCCGATTAGCGCAGTTCAAGACCCGACCACTGAAGTTTGGACCTTGAAAGTATGGGATTCTGCTACGCAGAAATATCAAGAAATCAAATTGCCGACTGCTGCTTCATTGCTGAGCGATTTGATTTTGATTGATGGTAAGCAGGATTTGACTTTCAAGAAATTCACATATACGGGTGAAGTTGCTATCAAAGATTGGAAAGGTCCTCGCACTCTACCTGCAGACAAGACCGAGACAGTAAATATTATTGCTTCTGTAGCAACTCCGGTTATTCAGCTCAATCCGACAAACATTGATGGTAAGGAGTTGACTTACTCATTGATTGATAGTAAGAATAACGTTCCCAGCCAAGTGGAATTGACTGCTACAGATTACAAAGAGCTGATTACGTTGACAAGAGCTGCAAATACCAATGGATTGTATGAATTATCAATGAATGAAACTTTTGTATCAGCAAATGCTGTTAATGCGTTCTTAGCACAATTCAAAGACGAAAACAACGCGTATAAAGGCTACGCCGTGGTTTCAGGCAATGCACGTTCTGAATATCAATTGAAAGTTGCAGAGCATACTGACGCTATTGAATTGACTAAGCTTGCTATCGCGGATGCGGCAAAAGCCAAAGTGAAAATAAGCAATAGTGACGATTTTAATATTGGTAGTACTTATGGCTCAAATGCAGGTACTCCAGCCGGTAAAATCAATGCTAACGAATGGTATTATGTTAGCGGCATCGAAGAAGCTGCATTATATGATATGCATCTTTCTGTAGACAATGATGCTAAAACTCTGTTCGGTATTGAAATCGAAGAAGTAGCCGGTGAATATAAATTCAGATCGACTAAGACTCCTGACAACATTACCAAGGCCGGTTTTGCATTGTCGATTGAAACAATTGATAACACAGGTGCCAAGAAAACTACTACAGTATGGTTAGGTCAAAGCAGCACAATCTCTGCTGAGGTTACTTACAATGTTAATTATCTGTTGAAGGCTGAAACGGCCACCAAAAACTATTTCTCAATCGACCTGGCTGAAATGAGAAATAAATTGGGCGAACAAGGTACTGCATTGTGGAATACAAGCGTTAAATTGAGCAAGACTACAATTGTAGTTAAAGCAGGTGACAAGACTATTGTTCCCGCCGAAACTACTCTTACTGCTTTAAATTCGACTTATGGTATCAATCCCGTATTCACTACAGAAGTTAAGGATAATGCCACAGCTGTAACTACCGATAAGGATGCAAAATTCGTGGCATTCCAAATTAACAATGCTACTGCCGGTACGCAGTTCAAAGTTAATACACAGTATAATGCAGTCATTACATTCATGAATAGCACTGGCGATGTATTGAATACGATTAACGTTAATTTCACATTTACTATTCCTGCTATCACTTCATTATTTGAAATTGATCCGGGATTCGTGAAAGAAGGTATTGCTAACTGCTATCTGTATGCAGACGACTTCAAGAAAGTAAATACTGCTGCTGGTGCTGCTACATTTGATTTGAACCGCATCTTCAAGAAATATCAGAAGACCGGATTTACTGTTACATTGGACAACAAAACCGTTGTAACTGATAATAAGAAATCTAATGAATTGGCAAATGTTGCTGGTAACGGTAACTTCACTGACAACACTTATGTAACATTAATCGGTGGCTTAGGACAAGAAAAGGGTTACAACCAAACATTGAACTATAGCATTTCTGGTAAGTTTGCTAATGCTTGGGAGTATCCTGCAACTGAAGCATTCACATTCAAAGCTAAGATTATGAGCCCGATTGAACAAGGTAAGGTTACTCCAAAGAGTGGCAGCAAGATTGTTATCAAAGCTACCGACTTGAATGGCTACAAACTTGGAAATGCCGTTGTGACTGGTTACACTTACAATACCGGTGTTTCTTATAAGGTATTGCCTGATAAGGTTGACGGTACTAACCTTGCATGGACACGTAATGACATCCAAACTGTAACAGCCAAGTCTGGTAACGAACTTTACTTCAAGCTTCAATCAGATACACCATCTCCTGCTACAAGTAAAGCAGAAGGTTACTTCACTTTGGAAGGCCAGCAAGTTGCTAGTACAGTTGATACTAACATTGAAATTACAGTAAAAGATATTTGGAACCGTACAAAAGCCAATACAGTTCCTGTTCAGATAACTGTTGATGAATAATAGAATCACTATTAATATAATAGTATAACTTTTAAGTAGGGAAAGACCTCTCTTTAAAAAGAGAAAGTTCTTTCCCTACTTTTTTATCCACTCTTCTTTATTTACCAATACTATACTAGCATAGCACTTACTTATATCATATCTATCAGTTTCTCTTTGACAATTTCATAACCCGCAAGCGGATTAAAAGGCTCATTGGGATGAAGGAGCAGTTGGGTGTCTCCCCGAAAATCCGGGTCTGCCATTTTTTCCTCCATATTAGCGATGATAACATCGCATAAGTTCATCCACATCAACCTCTGTTTTTGTCAGCGCCACATATAGATCAAATAAATCACGTCCTTTCTTGCGTTGATACAAAGCTCTCAATTTAGTGCCCAAGAGTTCATTAAGCTGATAGGTCGTGATTCCACATCTTCCCGTAAGCCTGCTGTTTTCAACGACGAATGGAATTTTCACCAGTCCGAGTTCATTGAAATGCTCAAAGCAGTTTATTTCAATTTTCAATCGTATTTGGATGACAGGCGGAAACTCAGATTCCATTCTGAACAGCATCGTATTATTGTAACGTTTCTGTTTGGTAACGCGGTCCGGCAAAAAGCTTAACACTTTTCCCAATCTAAACATAATGGGGTTTGATTGCTCCCGGATTAATTTGTACTAAATCAATGTCTTCACTGTAGCGTAGCTGAGGATATAAAAGAAGCTCTGTTAATCATATGTCATCAATATCTATATTTGTATTTGCTTTTATTTTCCAGCGCGTATTTTTCTCCCGAATACCCGTACCATGACGCGTACTGAGAAATACATATTTGAATGTTTTTGTACATTTGCACAATAGGTCATATAAATCATCAGCTTGCTTCCCTTCCTGCAGTACCACATCCAGAATAAACCCAAGCCGTTGAATTACCGCTAAGGAGGTATATGAGAACAAAGAATCCGAAGTGTCTGAAAAGTGTATCAACTCAGACAGTTCTTCCAATATAGTTGCAGCACGTGATAAACCACCGATATGCTGTTCATGCACGAGGTCCACAACTGTCAATTGCGCATTAGAGTAATATATACTTGTTTCGGAATTTTTCGTCAAAAGGAATTCAAAAGGTATCTCTTTTCTGTAATTCCAAGCCAATAGAAACCTGTCATCCCGGTTTTCTTGCCGCCCAAGATACTTATTATGTCGGATACATCAAAGGTGTCGGACACATTTATCAGCAGACCGTCATCGATACTTACTCCAAAATCAGGAAACAATGAAACCGAATGAGGCTGATAAAACTTCATTCGGTTGTGAGAGTGAAAAAAGTTGCGTAACTTCGCAACAAACAGCTGACAGTTTTTTTTGTCCGATAATAAACCAACTGTCAGAACAAGTCTTGACTATTACACGTTATTAAACAACTTCCCAGTACCCCGATGTTCTACTGCCAATCCGAGTTATCAGCCCCTCCCGTTTAAGCAGCGCTATTCTATTTTTTATTGTTCTCTCAGAAAGTTTTAGCACTTCACTCAACTGTCCAATGGTTATATATGGATCTTGTATAATTGCTTCCAATGTACTTTGGGCAATCTTTGGGCAATCTTTGGGCAATCTTTGGGCAACATTAGTTTCATCCTGCCCCATATTACTCAGTGATGTTCCGGTATCGTCCTTCATTCTGACTACATTGCCGCATCCTTCATGTACGGGTATGAACATGAGGAAGTAACTGCGTTCCTCATCGGTTTCGATAGAAGCACGTGGTGAACCGTTTTTAGCCAACTCATCTTGTATTGTAGGAATTCCAGTGCAGCGACCTTCTGTCAAGTCCAGTTCTTTCAAGAAATCGCCCAGGCGATTATTCCTATATCGACGTGAATGAAGACTTTTACATTCTCGCAAAGCTTCGTTTGATATAGAGCGGTCCGGTCCTGAAAGGCTTAATATTCTTATCCCTTCCGGTTCTACGGTTATCTCCACTTCTTGCTGTTCCTGATAATCGCGATGATACATCGCATTGACAACACTCTCCTCAAGTGCCTGATACGGATAATTGAACCACCGTTCCGACCGCATCCTATCTTTCGGTTTCGAGACATATTCTGTTATGACAACGTCTTTTAAATATTGCATCGCTCCTCTAATGATTGTTGGAACAGAGCCTTTGAACGTCTTTTCTGAAAAGCGGTTGGGGTTCTGTATCTTACCTTCAGGGAAAACCACAATGGATATTTGTGTATATGGAAAGAACTTTTCGGGGTGGTTACTAAACATCATGGCAGCCACGTTCTTTATCATCCGATTCTCTGTAGGTCCAATCAGCAAGTCCAGCCGTTCAAGCAGATCCATTGTGTCAAGGTGTTTCAATTCACCCACCATTCGACTTCTTACCTCTTGCAGATACTCACGAATCAATACATAATCAATATCCTCTTCTTTGATATCAGGATTGCCACGCCCATCAAAAGGCACACGGCTTGCCATATCCCGCAATTCATCGAGTACCTCACCTTTAGCAACAATACTACTCGTACCAGAACGTATATAAAAAGCTTCTCGCTTATCATTGCCATTCGTCACATCCATACGGATTGAATACGGACGATTGACACCTGTAGGTGCCCATATTACTACAAGGTTTCTTCCATCCACTTCTTCAACAGAAATGCGTGGCAGATAATATGGGGCAAACAGATTATTGAAACCCACCATCTGCAGCTGTATCTTATCCAACTGTTCAGTCGGCACACCGGCAACAGGACGTTTGGGCATACCGTTTTCTTCTTCTACACCTACAATGATATAACCTCCCCCAAGATTATCCAAATCATTGGCAAAAGCACAAATAGTATGGTATATACTCGCAGGATTCCAACCTTTTTTGAACTCCACCCGATTACTTTCCACTTTATTACGATGCAGCAGGTCTTCTATGTTTATTGGCAGTGACATATAGTGTTCAATTATTTAATTCCACCAATGAGTATAGTCAGTATGGTGTATTCGTATTGCAATTTTCAATGCGAAGTTTCTCGCAAATATAAGAAATATATTCGTCTCCCTTATATTCATCTAATTTATTTATATTGCAGAATAAACCTTTTATAAATAAATTGGAAATGAATAGAAATGAA
>NZ_QTLM01000033.1:4804-6137 GCF_003602695.1 Bacteroides sp. AM07-18 | reverse complement strand
AAACGAACCATTACTACCCTTTCGGTGGTGTGTTTGGCACTGCAGGCAATACCCAGCCTTACAAGTATAACGGTAAGGAGCTTGATACGAAGAAGGGTTTGAACTGGTATGATTATGGGGCGAGACATTATGATGCTGCGTTGGGAAGGTTTACGACGAATGACCCGTTGGCGGAGAAATATTATTCGATGAGTCCGTATACTTATTGTGCCGATAATCCGGTAAAGTTCATAGACCCAAATGGTATGGAATATGCTCCCGGTGATCTGTTTAAGACTAAAAGAGCAGCAGCTAAAGATTGGGGTATGTATTATAATGGTGCATCTATTATACGTAAACGTGAAATGGGCTCTTCTATTTATGAAGTTAAGCAAAAGGGAAAGCTAAAGGGATATTCTTATAGTGCAGCCAATGAAGGAGAGCACAGCGTATCTATAAGCTTACCTCCTAACGGTGAGAGATTTGTAGGATCGATTCATTCGCATGGAGACGCGGACGCAGAGCATATAAATAATAAATTCTCAAAAGCTGATATAAAATATATTGAGAAAACAAAAGAAAATGGTTATTTGGCTACGCCGAGTGGCGATTTGTTAGAATATAATCCTTATAGTAAGAAAACATCAATAGTGACTAGTGATCTTCCTAATGATCCCAAAGATCCTAAACGAAAGAATAATATTAATCCGAAAGATATTCCTGCTGAAAAGGGTAAACAAAGAATGAAAGAATTGCTACAAAAGCCAGATTTAAACATTCCTGTTAGCCAGAGAGAACATATTCATTGGGTATTTTAAAAAGATAGCAATATGTATAGGACTTATTTTTTTGCTTTAATGCTATTTGCGATGTCATGTACAAACAGTACATCGAAGGTCGGAGAAGATCAACAATCATCTCAACAGATTGAGTATGTAATGAATGATAGTCTCTCAACAGATTTTTATACTGATATGAAAAGCTATGTTCCTGCAGAGGGATTTATACCTACAGCGGATATTGCAGTAAAGATAGCGGAATGCGTACTATTGGAAATTTATGGAAAGGAAAGTATAGAGAAAGAAAAACCTTTTTCTGTTAACTTGGTAAATGGAATATGGGTAATAGAAGGGCATATTCCTAATGGAAATGATAGTGCGCTGACTTTCTGTGGACAATCTTATGTGGAAATAAGAAAAAGTAATGGTGAGATTATAAAGCTTTTGCATACTAAATAAAAAATATTACTCTAATATAAGTTGCCTTTTTTCAATGAGATTTATTTAATTACTATCCTAACATCAGATATGCTATATCTTGTATGTTAGGATAGTTTTTTAGGTCTATCAAATGA
>NZ_QTLM01000033.1:0-4794 GCF_003602695.1 Bacteroides sp. AM07-18 | reverse complement strand
AGTTTTTTAGGTCTATCAAATGAAGAATTCTGTGTAGGTCATGCAGGACTACATCCGTACTCTCCGGATGCTTAACAGCACGGGCACTTCCTATCTGGATAACATTTCCTATATGTATTATTTGTACGACAGTCTGGGACGGCTGACCCTGCAGGGGGGAATCCATCTTCCAGTCCTACCGTGCTTGTGCAGAACAACTTGCTCAGTGGCTACGACATCACAAGTACGGTTTATACTTTCTCCGACAAGCTGTCTGGTGTGACACATACACATACTGCCAGCGGAAAGACCACGCGCACGGAAGTATATACCTATACCTACGACCATGCGGACAGAATAAACAAAGTGCAGCATAGTCTTGGCAGCACTGCGATTACTCTGTACGATGCGACTTATGACAACTTCGGTCGTTTGCTGACCAAGCAGTATCACGGTACGAGCACCAACAAGCTGACTTATACCTACAACCTGCGTAGCTGGCTGACGGGAATCAGCGGCACACGCTTCACGCAGAACCTGTACTACAACACGGGTGTGGGTACTGCGAAGTACAACGGCAGCATCAGCAACATAACCTGGAAGTCCGGGAACGAAAGTACAGTCCGTGGTTACAAATTCACTTACGACGGTCTTGACAGAGTACTGAACGCTACCTATGGAGAGACAGCAAGTATCAGCACGAATGCGAACCGCTTCTCGGAGAACGTTACGGGTTATGACAAGAACGGTAACATCAAGAGTTTGCAACGTTACGGCCAGACTGGTGCCAGTGCCTACGGCCTGATAGACAACCTGACTTTTACCTTGAACGGCAATCAGTTGAGCCGTGTGGACGATGCCGTGATGGCTTCTGCTTACGGTGGAGGCTTCGAGTTCAAGGACGGCGTGAAGCAGGTCGGAGAGTACACCTACGATGCGAACGGCAATTTAACCAAAGATTTGAACAAGGGAATCACCGATATTCAATATAATTGTTTAAATTTGCCAAGTGCAGTAACGTTCAGCGACGGAAGTACGATTACCTATGTTTATGCAGCCGACGGCACAAAGCTAAGAACGGTTCATAAGATAGGTGGCGCTACCACCACAACGGACTATTGCGGGAATGTGGTCTATGAAAACGGAGCCCAGAAGCTTCTGATTACCGAAGAGGGCTATATTACTTTGAGCGACAACAAGTATTACTATTACTTGAAGGACCATCAGGGGAACAACCGTGTAGTCATAAACCAGAGCGGAGCGGTAGAGGAGACAAACCATTACTATCTGTTTGGAGGAGTATTCGCTTCATCAACAAGCACTCAGCCTTACAAGTACAATAGCAAGGAATATGACACGAAGAAAGGCTTGAACTGGTATGATTACGGGGCACGGCATTATGATGCAGTGTTGGGACGGTTTATGACGGTGGATCCGTTGGCAGAGAAGTATTATTCAGAAAGTTTGTATACTTATTGTTATAGTAATCCTATAAATTGTATAGACCCTAACGGGAAGGATGGTATTTATATTGCCTTCCCTGATTATAAAATATCAACTCCTATTGGTAAAATTGGGAATTTAGGTCATGCTGGAGTATTATTGATTGATAATAAAACAGGAGTGACTAAATATTATGAATATGGCAGATATGACAAAGAGGGTAAAGGAGTTGTCAGAACATTCGCTGTTCCAAATGTAAAAATAGGACAAGATAAAAAGCCTACATTGGAATCATTGAATAAAACTTTATCAATAATATCTGAACAAGCGGGACATGCCGGAAGAATAGAAGGAGCATATATTGAAAGTGATAAGTTTAAAGAAATGAAAAACTATGCAGAATCAAAAATAGCGGAGAATGCTAATTCAAAGAGGAAAGAGTATTCATTAAGGAATAATAATTGTGGAACTTTTGCGGCTGATGTTTTGAAACAAGACCCATCTGTAAAAGATAAGGCACCAGTAATTATAGATCCAAGGCCCAATAGTATAGTTAAAGAGTATCAAGATAATTTTAAGTCACTAAATTATGATCCTAAAAAGAGACAAGTTAAAATTGAATAGATATGGAAAGTCAAAGTATATCATTAGGAGATTTATTTTCAGTTGAATTATTTGTAGGATCAATAACGTTTGTTTTAGGAACGGTTTTGTTCTTCTTATTATTATTATTGAATTTGAGGCTTAATCTTAAAACGACATTATTATATTGTTGCCTGCAATTGATACTTGTTGTCTCTCTTTCTACTATTTTCTTTATATTTTGGCGTTTTAATTTTGATATAATGATAGGGTTTCTATATTTACCAGGTGTATTATCTGAGGTTTTTATTATGCTCTTATTCTATTTTATATTAAAAATAAAAAACAAATAATTGAATAATATTTTTATAACAATTCTATTACAGCGGGTGGAAACATCCGCTGTTTCTTTTTATAGGGTACCCACTATAATAGAAATATTAGCAGTCTAACTTGCCAAGTGGAGTAATGAAGGCCCAATGGCAAAATTTATTCAATGAGCTTTAAAGCAAATGTTAACGCCGCCTATGATAATACTACAATCATTGGTACAGACACTAACCGTTTCCGCGAGAACGCGACAGCTTTCGTCTACAATAACAGCTTCGAGTTCAAGGACAGCATGAAGCAGGCGAACGAGTACACCTACGATGCCAACGGCAATTTAACTAAAGATTTAAACAAGAATATTACCGGTATATCATATAATTGTTTAAATTTGCCAAATACAGTAACGTTCAGTGACGGAAGTACTATCACCTATATTTATGGAGCCGATGGCACAAAGCTGAGAACAGTCCATAAGATAGGTACTACCACCACGACGACGGACTATTGCGGAAACGTGGTCTATGAAAACGGAGTCCAGAAGTTGCTTCTTACCGAAGAGGGTTATGTAACTTTGAGTGACAACAAGTATCACTATTACTTGAAAGACCATCAGGGGAATCACCGGGTAGTAATCAACCAGAGCGGCACGGTAGAGGAAACGAACCATTACTATCCTTTTGGCGGCGTATTTGCAAGTACAAGCAATACTCAGCCTTACAAGTACAATGGCAAGGAGTATGACTCGAAGAAAGGCTTGAACTGGTATGACTACGGGGCAAGGCATTATGATGCAGCGTTGGGAAGGTGCCATACCAATGACAGGTTTGTAGAGAAGTATTATTCGATGTCACCGTATCAGTATGGGGCGAATAATCCGGTGAATAACATAGATGTGAATGGAGATACAATTGTTGTAAATCCGAACCCGAATGGTTTGATAGATAATGTGAAAATGTTCTTTGGATTTGATACTAAGTATCAAAAGGATGTGAAAGTCGATTTGCAGCAACTTAAGAAAGATGATAAAGGAGTCGCTAATATTATCACTGAGTTGGAAGATAGTGAGAATATTCATTATATTACAATGCCTAAGAAAGGGGCTTCTAATTCAACGCTAATTGATAAAGAAAAGGTTGAAATGAAAATCTCACAAGGCAGTATAATCCATTATGATCCCAATAATAGAAGAAGGAGTCGAAATGAAAAAGAAATGAGAACTCCAAGAGTCGGATTGAGTCATGAACTTCAGCATTCGTTTGATGTAGACAAGAAATTTGCCACTTATGAAACAACGGAAAATGGTATAAAACTAATGGAGGTACGCGCTGTTAATACAGAGAATAAGATTAGAAGAAAAACAGGTGATCCTAAAAGAATTGAATATGGTGGAAAGAAAATACCTAAAAAACTATTGGAGTAACATAATTATACCTTTAGTTGTTGTAATTGGAGGAATCGCTTTCTTCTTTCATATAGTGTATAAGCATTCTGAAAAAGCGATGATGGTTTCTGATCTTGATAGAGTACCTATAACTTCTTTAATGTCAGTAAATATAAAATGGCAAGATTCTACTTATTGTACAGTGTTGGAAAGTGTAGAATTATTTTCCATATTGGAGGAAGAAGGTAAAAAGACAATTCCTCAATTGAAACTTCCAAAGAAAGAGTTCATTGAACTTTCGTACAAAGATACTTTAATAGTAGATAGTCTTTCATTTATACAACTGAAAGATTATATAGTTATTCCTCAATATCGTATAGACTCAATTTATGAGAATGAAGGAGTGAAAGGATTACTTTCTGCTTATTTTGATGATGTATGGTTTATTCCATCTTGTGAAGATGGAATATTGACTTTGCCGGAACAACGGTATGTTATTGATATTTTACATAGATGTGGTTATTGCGTAGATATTGATTGTGAATCAGGTTGCATTTATATTGTATCTTCTCCTGATATAGGTTGATTACTTCAAGAAAAATCTCTTTAATTACTATCCTAACATCAGATATGCTATATTTTGTATGTTAGGATAGTTTTTTAGGTCTATCAAATGAAGAATTCTGTGTAGGTCATGCAGGACTACATCCGTACTCTCCGGATGCTTAACAGCACGGGCACTTCCTATCTGGATAACATTTCCTATATGTATTATTTGTACGACAGTCTGGGACGGCTGACCCTGCAGGGGGAGTATACGGGTAAGAATCCTTCTTCCAGTCCTACCGTGCTTGTGCAGAGCTACTATGACGGTTACGGCTTTGTGGGTGGTACCGGACTTCCTACGGGCCAGTTCACCAAAGATACTTCCGACTACGGCAGGGGTTCTCTTACCGGCAGTGCCGTTACGGTTTTTGGCAGTAGCACTAAGATCTATAAGGCTTTCTATTATGACATCAAAGGGCGCATGACGAAAAGTGTGCAGAACAACTTGCTCAGTGGCTACGACATCACAAGTA
>NZ_QTLM01000032.1:0-6352 GCF_003602695.1 Bacteroides sp. AM07-18 | reverse complement strand
AATATCTTGAACTGGCAAAACTTGCTGAAACCATTAACTAAGTATATAAACCAATTAATTTATTTAAACCATGAAAATCAAATTTTTTATCTTAGCAGCCTTATGTATGGCAACTATAAGCATTTACGCTCAAAATTTTAATGGACTTGACATGAATATGGGTAATTTATATCGCTTATCCAATGCCAAGACACGTTCCATCAGCCCTGAAAACTTTACAGGTGAGAAAGGTAAAGGTGGTATGGCTGATCCAATTACAGATAAAGAAAAAATAAATCAAGCTAATGCACATCATGCAGCTAAAACTTTAGGGCAAGGCTGGAAAGTCAATCCTTATGTAAACATTGGCCCTAACGAAACTTTTACTTTAGCAGAAATCGAAGGCCCTGGTTCTATACAACAAATTTGGATGACACCAACAGGTGAATGGAGAAAAACAATTATTCGCTTTTATTGGGATGATGAAAAAGAACCTTCTGTAGAGTGCCCTATAGGTGATTTTTTCTGCAGTGGTTGGGGACTATATTCTCCATTAAGTTCATTAGCAGTTTGTGTAAACCCTGGTAGTGCGTTCAATTGTTATTGGCAAATGCCTTTCCGCAAAAAATGTAAAATTACAATGGAAAACATTGACCCCAATAATGAAATGAGAGTTTATTACCAAATAAACTACACTTTAACAGAAGTTCCTGAGGATGCAGCTTATTTTCATGCACAATTCCGTCGCTCAAATCCTAATATAAATTCTGACCATGTATTGGTTGATGGTATTAAAGGTAAAGGACAATACGTTGGTACATATATTGCTTGGCAAGTGAATAATAACGGTTGGTGGGGTGAAGGTGAAATTAAATTCTTCATGGATGGTGATAAGAAATTTCCGACAATCTGCGGTACTGGTACAGAAGATTACTTTTGCGGATCTTACAACTTTGAAAATAAAACGACGCATCAATATGAAGAATTCACTACTCCTTATGCAGGATTACATCAGATTATTCGCCCAGATGGAGTTTATCGTTCACAACAACGTTTTGGCATGTATCGTTGGCACATACTTGATCCAATCCGTTTTGAAAAGGATTTAAAAGTTACAATTCAAGATCTTGGATGGCGTAACGACGGCCGATATCTCGATCAGAAATCAGACATTTCTTCTGTTGTATTTTGGTATCAAACTGAACCACATGCTAAATTTCCAACATTACCTTCAGTAGACGATCTAGAAATTGTACGACCTTTTTAAAATACTCTGAGAAATATATAATTATTTATCTAAACATTTTATCACTTTGAATCTATGCTAAATTTTTATCAAAAAAGGACTTTGTCCAATACAATTCGACTAATGACAATATTATATATGTTATGCATATGTCAATTAGCTATTGCACAAACCAAAAACTTCCAAGGTGTCGTAAAAGATGCAAAAGGCAACACATTACCAGGAGTTACAATATTGGAAACTGGCACCAGTAATGGAGTTTCAACAAATATTGACGGAATATTTGAGATAAAATTAAGACCTGGCAGTACATTAACAGTAAGTTATATTGGATACATTACTCGCACCATTCCAACTAACGATAAAACTACTTTTTTAAACATCATTCTTGAAGAAGATGTATTTCAGCTTGATGATGTGGTAGTGGTAGGTTATGGTTCCATGAAAAAAGGTGAAGTAACCAGTGCTATTACATCAGTAAAAAAAGACGATTTTCTTGCCGGGATGGTAAAAAGTCCCGAACAACTCCTTCAAGGAAAAGTAGCAGGTCTTCAACTTTCAAATTATACTGGTGATCCTGTATTAGGACTCGAAATGACTATTCGAGGTGTTAATTCATTATCTGGTAATACTAGTCCATTGATCGTTATTGACGGAATTCCAGGTGGTAGTTTAACAGCTATTTCAAGTGAAGACATAGAATCTATAGATGTGCTAAAAGATGGTTCTGCAGCTGCTATTTATGGTACTCGTGGTACAAATGGTGTCATTGTAATTACTACCAATCGTGCTAAAGCGACTAAACTTTCCATGGAGTATAATGGATCTATCTCATTTGAAACATTTGCAAAACATGCTGATATGTTAACAGCCAATGATTATCGTAGATTAACAGATGATCCTGATTTTCCAGGTATTCAAGATGAGGGAACTACCACTGATTGGGTGGACGCTATTAGTCGTACAGCTATCAGCCACAATCATTTTCTTTCTTTGAAAGGTGGTAGCGCTGAATCCAATTACGTAGCTTCCATAGATTATCGCAAACGTGAAGGTGTCATTCGTCATACAGATCGTGAATCTATTACAGCTAAAATAGGTCTAAATCATAATATGTTCAATAATAAATTACGCTTTCAATTCAATATCAATGATAGTTATGTCACCCAACAACGTGCATGGTATGCAGCCTATTTAAATGCTTTATTAGAAAATCCTACCCGCCCTATCTATGATGAAAATGGAAATTATACGGAATATAAAGTAAATCTTAAACCTTATAATCCGGTTGCCATGATTAATGAAGAATATGATGTAGAAGGATACAATCAATTAATGATGAGCGGGAAAATAACTTTATCACCAATTGAAGGTCTTAATCTAAGTGTGATGGGAGCTATGCAACGTTTTGATCGCATGGAGAATAAAAGCAATACATTTAAACATATGACTACTGTGGTAAACGGAGATTATGGTAATGTTTGGAATTGGGCTGATAATACAATGCAAAAGAATTTAGAATTGGTAGGTGATTATACCAAATCATTAGGTTTACACAATCTAGGTGCCATGATAGGTTATAGTTACCAAGATGATGATGCTAAAGGTATATATCAATGGGCAAAAGATTTTCCAACAGATATGTTTGGACCTTGGAATATTGGTTCTATGAATGATATGAAGGATAATAAGGCAGCTATGACCAGTTATAGAAATACTCATAAACTAATTTCATTTTTTGGTCGATTGACTTATAATTACAATGAAAAGTATATGTTTATGGCCAGTTTACGCCGTGAAGGTTCATCACGCTTTGGAGATAACCATAAATGGGGTTGGTTTCCTGCTATATCAGCAGGATGGCGCATTAGCAAAGAGAATTTTATGCAAGATATCCAATGGTTAGATGACTTAAAAGTTCGCATAGGTTATGGCGTTACAGGTAATGAAGTCACATCTAATTTACTATCCATGTATTTGTTAAATTATGGTGGATATGCATATATTAATGGAAAATGGACACAAGGTGCAGGTCCATACCAAAATCCTAATCCCGATTTAAAATGGGAAACGAAGAGTGAGTTAAATTTGGGACTTGATTTTTCATTCCTAAAAAATAGACTTTCTGGTTCTATTGATATTTATCACCGTGAAACTTCAGATCTACTTTCTACCTATGAAGTACCAACTCCACCTTACATTGTATCAAGTATGATGGCAAATGTTGGAAAAATTAGAAATCAAGGCATCGAATTGTTATTAAGTGGTACTCCTATTAAAACACGCGATTTACGTTTTGACATTACAGGAACATTTTCCTATAACAAAAATAAAATCATTTCTTTATCAAATGGACTTTATCAAAAAGATTATTGGTATGAAGGAGCTACCGGTTCACCAATTCAAACCCATACTCACATAGTAAGAGAAGGTGATCCCGTTGGTAATTTCCATGGTTTCCAGACTCATAGTCTTACATCTGATGGTTTATGGATGGTATATGGTGCTGATGGTCAACCCAAATTATTGACTGATGCTGATGATGGCGACAAAAAAGTTATTGGTAATGGTATTCCAACAACTTATGGAAGTCTAAATTTAGCATTAAGCTATAAAGGTTTCGACGTATCTGTTATGTTCCGCGGTGCATTCAATTTTCAAGTCTTGAACCGCCAACGTATGCATTGGGAAACAACCTCACGTATTGGAGAAGGCAATCTACCTCGCTCAGTATTGGAAAAACCATTTGGTAGTAATTCATATGTAAAAGGTGCTCCTGCTATGCAAAGTTATTATGTAGAAGATGGTGATTATGTAAAATTGGATAATATAAATGTTGGCTATACATTTAATCTTAAAAAACAAAAAGTCATTCAACGTCTTCGTCTATATGTAGCAGGCAATAATTTACTCACAATGACTGGTTATAAAGGACTAGATCCAGAAGTTAGTATTAAAGGACTTGCTCCTGGTGTTGAAGGATCTGGTGCAGGCGAGTTATATCCCACTACACGTCAGTTCACTGTTGGCTTAAATCTTTTATTTTAACCTTAAAAAATTACAGCAATGTTCAAAAAACAATATATTACTGGTGCATTTTTAGCTGTTATCTCTTTATTCAGTTCTTGTACCAATTTGGATGAAGAAATTTTTAGTAGCATCCCTGAAAAAGACTTTTATAAAACTGAATCTGAATTCTTGGCAGCCATGGTTCCCATATATTCCAGTATGCGTACCTTAACAGAACATTCAAACTGGTGGGATTTAGAAGAAACTACCGATGTTTGTGTTACTCCAGTTAAAAATCATGGCTTATGGTATGATGGAGGTATTTATATTCGCTTACACCAACATTCTTGGATGGAAGAAGATGCACATCTAAACAATATATGGAATGCATTATATTCAGGTGTCTCAAGTGCTAATAGAGTTCTTTACCAATTTGAAAATTCAACAATAGAAATGAATGGTAAAGAAAATTATATTGCAGAATTAAAAGTAGCTCGCGCATTTTATTATTACTTACTACTAGAAGCTTTTGGTAATGTTCCCATTATTGATCGATTTGATGTTCCTGATGGTTATTTACCAGCAACAGAGCCACGGTCTAAAGTTTTTGAATTCGTTGAGTCGGAATTAAAAAATAATATCAATAACTTAAGTGAAGATGTCTTAAACACCTATGGACGTTTTAATAAATGGAACGCAAAAATGCTTTTGGCACGTCTATATTTGAATGCTGAAGCATGGATAGGAACTCCCATGTATAATGAATGTGAAAATTTATGCAATGAAATTATTGCTACTAATAAATATAGACTAGACGGAGATTATTCACTCCCATTTTCTACAAATAACGAATTGAGTAATGAAACAATGTTTGTAATTCCATTCGATGAAACCAAATCAGGTGGTCAAATTTATATGTGGGCACGCAAAACTTTACACTATTCTCAAATGCAAACTTTCAACCTCCAAGCCACTTGGCTTGATGGTGGGTGCGTCGGAGTTCCTACTTTCTTTGATAACTATATAGAAGGTGATAAGCGTTTAGAAAAAACATGGCGCATGGGACAACAATATGCACTTGATGGTACTCCATTATGGACAAATGGTTGGTGCGGAGACCCACAAATGCTGCTCAGTTATACCAAAGATGTTACTAATATTAGTGGAGATGCTACCATGTATCAAGGGTATCGTTTTGGCAAATATGAAATCAAAATAGGTGCAACAGGTACTCCTGATAATGATTATGTCATTATGAGATATGCCGAAGTATTAATGATGAAAGCTGAATGTATACTCCGTACAGGAGGTAGCTCACAAGAAGCTGCCGAATTAGTAAATGAAGTACGTAGAAGAAACTTCGATACAACCAATGAATTAACCGGTTCAGAATTAGAAGCTACCACAATTTGTAATGGAGTTCCAGTAAAATATGGTCGTTTTCTTCAAGAACTTGGTGTAGAATTTGCATTAGAAGGCTTACGTCGAAGTCAACTTATTCGTTTTGATAATAATTTCACAAAAGGTACTTGGTGGGAACACCAGCCTACTAATGATACAAAACGTAATCTCATGCTAATACCATTTGATCAGCTACAACGTAATTCTAATTTAGTACAAAACCCTAAATAATACTATCATATTTCAAGCGGAATTTGAAAAATGTAAATTCCGCTTGTATTTTCTAACTAAATATATTATTATAAAAATGAGAAAACTTTTTATTATATGTGCCCTCCTATTCTGCCTTGGTACCACTTCAGCCCAGCAGAAGTTCTCTGTGGCATCTCCCGACGGGAAGCTGAAGCTTGTGTTGGACATAGCACCTGAGAAAGTGGCCTACAGCGTGAAATACGGGAAACAGCAGCTGCTGGAGGACTCAAGGCTGGGATTCGAGTTCGACAGCGGGGAGTTCGGGGCAGGGCTCAAGGCGGGAAAGGTACAAAGGAGGAAAATAGACGAGGCCTACGAGCTGATAGTGGGGAAGGTCCGCAGAGCGAGGAACTACTGCAACGAGATGACAGTGCCCCTGGTGGAAAGGAATGGGAAGGAGAGAACAGTGAACCTAGTTGTAAGAGCATTCGATGACGGGATAGCATTCAGATATGAATTTCCGGA
>NZ_QTLM01000031.1:0-6890 GCF_003602695.1 Bacteroides sp. AM07-18 | reverse complement strand
AGGAGTGTCCCATGGCTTCCGATATGATTCCGGGGTGTATCTCGCAATGGTAAGCCATTGTGGCCCAGGTGTGTCTGGCTGCATAGGTACTGAGTGCCGACTGCATTCCCAGGCACTGCCTGAGTACTGCCAGCCGCTGGTTGAATCCCCTGAGTGCCGACTGGTATTCCCGGTATGCGGCTTCCGTGCCTTCCTCGCTCTGCAGGATGGGAAACAGATAGGGGGAGTCGGGGTTCCTGTTCGCCACCATCCTGACCATCTGCATGGCTTCGGGTGTGAGTGACACGGTCAGCGCCCGTCCCGTCTTCCGCCTTCTGTAAGACAGCACATTCCCCTGCAGGTCCCTTTTGTGCAGGTATGCCAGATCCACAAAGGGTATGCCCCTGAGCATGAACATGAGTACGAAGAAAATCCTTGTTTTCTGCTGTGTGTTTGGGAGCGTCCCTCCTTGCAGGCTCCTTTCCGTCTCCCTTACCAGGCTGCTGATGTCGGATGCCTCGAGCGCCTTCTTCCTGTCCGCCCGTGTGCCGGTATATACATGCTCGAACAGTCTGGGTACATACCGTATGTACTTTCTGTCTACCGCCCGATGATACACCGAGCGTACCGTCTTGATGTAGGTGGATACGGTGTTCCAACTGCAGTTCCTCTGCCTGAGGAAGTTTTCGAATCTCTTCAGTACGGTCGGGCTCAGCCCGCGCATGGGCATCGGCTGCCATTTGGTGAATGCCGAGAATGCATTCACCGCTGACTGGTAGATGTGTGCCGTCCCCCACCTGCCGCCTTCCCGGAGTTCCCCGATGACTGAGGAGAACATCTCCTGTAAGGTAATTTCATTTCTATTCATTTCCAATTTATTTATAAAAGGTTTATCTTACAAGTATATACAATTATAGCTGCAAATACAATGATTTCATATCCCTCATTTTTTGCAATATCAAGTGATTATTGCTGCAAGAGAAAAATGTTTAAGTCATGATAGGGATTGGATGAAGAAGGGAATAAGTAAGAGAAAAACGCTCAGGTATGTATTTCGCAGTACTTGGTATGGTACGAAGATTTAGGAGAAGAATATGCGTTGGAAGTAAAAAAGAATATAAATTATAGAAATAGATGGCATGTGATAAACAAGACTTCATTGTATTAGAATTCCAGTTTTTCTAATATCACAATAAAGAGGATTGTCCATATCTTCTGTAAGTAGGACTGGCTCTATAAGGTTACTTATCTTGCGTCTAAGTTTCCACAATAGAGGAGTATCTTTAAAATAATCGTCATCCAGGCGTTCTACTATCACAGCAATATCTATATCGCTGTCTGCTCTATAATTTCCTTTACTGTACGAACCATAAAGATAAAGGGCCTTTAATGGACTTCTCCGCTACCATTTCCTTATAGCGTTTGGCAAGGTTTATAGCTTGTTCTTTATCCATAATTGCAACTCTTTAGTTTGGCTCAAAAGTTCAGCACAGTATTCTTTGGTTAAGCTCTTCATTAATCTTTCTTTATAAGAGGGGTAACGGGCTTCTATATTAAGAGGTTCAAGTTTGTCTATAAAGGCTAACTGCTCCTCCGACAATTGCTTGTCCAATCCCGTTCTCTCCGCAAGTCTGGATAGTGGATGTATCTTTAGAGGAACTTCCATTAAGCAATTAGTCCAATATGCTTTGAGAATTTTCTCTATTGTTTGATGGCACATGAACCGACATAGAGATAACGGCCTGTAAGCAGCATTGCATTCGCTGTTTCCAAATCATAATCTGACATCTCAATCCAATAAGGTTACTTTACTATCCATATTTCGAGTCTTTAGAACAAAGATAGTTATTATCCTTCAAACAACAATGATTTGCTACAACATTTTATCCGTTGGAACCATATTGAAGGTATTTACTTTAGTCTTATAATTATATTTTGCAAAGCCTGCTGCATCTCTACTCATTTCTAAATTGTTTATAGAATGAATATAAGATTCAAGAAAGAAACCATTAAAGCTTATTCCTTTGCAACCAAAGTTGGAAGAACTGATCATATACCTGGTAAATGCCTTTATCATACGTAATAAAGTCTTTTTCCAGTAGTCCTTTTACAGCTGAAGAGACAGAACTGGCAGATTGCAACTTGTATTTACGTACAAAGTCACCGCTTGAGATAGCCTTAGCTTTTCCCTCTGCTGCTATTGCCATAAACACAATACGTTGCTTTTCGGGCATCTGATATAATAAGGCATCATAGGTATCGGCAGAAAAATCCAGAAGGTCGTTAATGGCAGTATCTATCATTGAGGGAATACATATTTCTCCAGTTCCGGTCATGGAAAATAAAATGTTCATAACCTTCTGCATATACGAAGTTATACCATTGAAGCGCTCATATAGCTCTGTTACCACTAATGTATCTAAGTGTTTGCTTGCTCGCTCAAAGTGCCTAAGGCAGAACTCCGCGTATTTATCAACAGAAATGGGAGGCAGGTTTATCAGTGTAACCGATTGGTAGAATGGACGTGCCGGAGAAGTAAACATTGCCCCCATCAGATGCCTATGGGACCCGGAGAAGACAAAGTGGGCATTGGAACAGCGTTGTATATGTGTCCGTAGTGCCGCTTCTATGTTGGGATCGTCTGCATATTTGGTTATTTGCTGGAATTCATCAATGGCGATTAGGCAAGGCTTCCCGGCATTATTCAGATAGGAGAATATCTCATCCAATGTTGCAGAGGGATTAGTTATAGCTCCCAGACCGATTCCCCAGGTAGGCTGTCCATTCATGTCGAATGTTATTTCGGAACGAAGGGAGGCCAGTACATTCAAGAAGGTACCCCATACGGATTTTCCTTTTGGACGTAGTTCATCCAGTACAGCCTTGCCGAAAACATTCACAAAATCGCGTACAGAGCTTGTGGCATAAATATCGATGATGAAAGTGTGGTAATGCTCCTTGATTTCCGGCTGTCCAAAACAATGCCGCAGCAAGTCTGTTTTGCCTAATCTGCGTGGGGAAATCAATGCAATGTTGTTCTCATTCGTCAAAAGTGAGACAATTTTAGCCGTTTCTTTCTCTCTGTCACAGAAATATTCCGGTGATACATAGCCGTTCGTAACAAATGGATTTTTCATATGATTACTTGTTATGTAGGCAAATATAGGAGAAATATTGCAATTGTCAAAAGATGATTATCATAAAATGATAATTATTATTTCCGGGAGTAAAGTTGTAGATATAAAAGAAGAAGAGATTGTGCACTGCATGGGGGAAAAAAAGAGGGTATTCCGCAAGGAATACCCTCAAATTTATCTATCTTCTGTATGTTTTACTTCTTCAAAGTAATTGTTACAGTAGTGGTTGTGGTAGCACCCCACTTGTCAAGTACAACGAGAGAAACCTTACATGGAACATCGTTCTGCAATGCAGTTTCTGCGCTCTTCTTCACTACTGAGAAGTAGGAGTAAGCATCGGTTCCAGTCGGAGCAAACTGACTTCCACTATGGTCTTCAATAGCCAGATATTCTTTGGCATTGTCGTCAGCCAAAACAACTTTCACACTTTGGATTCTGCTATCCATAGGCTCAGCTGTATCTGCTACATAAGTACTGCCGGATTTCTTATACATTTGAGTCAAGTTATAAGCCTCTCCGTAAACATCCTTAGCAGTGATGTTCTTCAAGCTAACCTTGATAGGACTAACACCATTGCCTGAAGCATTTGCAGCTGTAGTAGCTTCCAAGACACCTTCCTTGATTTCAGACTTAACTGTCAAGTTGAATTTATCTACAATCTTAGCGATGTGAACGTTGCCGAATACAGTGTAAGCAGCCTGGATTTCACGAGTTGAGTAAACGTTGTCTCTGTTGTCTGCATTCTGAGCATTGTCGTATACCTTAACGCTGATGTCACCAGGATTAGTCGGAGTTTCAACAATCCATGCAGCACAATTGTGTCCATCAATTTCGTGAAGAGTCTCAGTAAACGCTACATTACCCTTTTCAGTACCCATGTCTTTGTACAGCTTGAACAAGTTGTATTCCACATTTGTACCATTTGCTGAACCGTAAGCTACAGCGTTGTCACCAACGAAGTAAGCAGACAGTCTGCTGAACGGAGATACTGCAGATTCAGCCGGAGACTTGATAGTTACCTTAACAGGAATTTCAAAGGCGTTTACTGTGGCACCAGCTTTCTTCAAGCCCAATACAATTTGATAGCTTTCTTCAGCAGGGAATGCTTTAGTGTAATCGAAATTGAACTTGATGTACAACGGGGTCTGAATCTTAGAGCCAGCCGCTGAAACATATTGACCTGCACTGTTTTTAACATAAAGAGTGCTTGCATCAATTGTTGTAATCCAGCTTTCATCGAATGCAGTTCCATCCTTACCATATTTCACACCGTTTACTGTGATTGTCTTTTCAGTAAGAGCCTTGCCGTCTGCCCAAGTAATGCTTCCAACCTTTGCAACAGAAGGCAGGTCAGTGTCAGTTGAACCAGCCAAAGCTGCTTGAATATCACCCAATGGCAAGAAGAAATCAGCATTAGTTTTATTTACTGTCCATTCTACATCACCTAAAGTTGTTGAAGGAGCAACATATTTAAAGGTTACTGTAATAGTCTTGGCAGCTGCAGCTTCTGCAACAGTTCCATTTACTAACAGATAATTTACTTTAATATTAAGACTACCAGCCTTTTCAGCCTTAATCGTATTTCCAGATATAGTTGCACCAAGATTTGCTGCAGCAGTCTTATCGGCAATTTCAAAATAGTAATCAACGATATAAGGAGTCAAATCGGCAACAGCAGTACCATCAACAGTAGCAACAGCAGTATTTTTGAAGCATCCGATTAAATCAAGTTCCTTATTGATGTCAACAGAAAGAGCTTTCAGGCTAGTTACAGTAATTGCACTAACAGCCTTTTCTGTCACTTTTACATCATATGCGGAAGCGACCAAACCGTCGGCAGTTTCAGTCGTTAAAGCATAAGTTCCTGCAGATTTACCACAATTTGCTGTAGAAAGATACTCTACAGTCATATCGAATACACCCTTGTTCACTGAAGCTGCACGAGTCAATGCATCTTCAGTCATGTTAGCTACCGGATTAGTCACCTTGAAAGGCATATTACCTTTTGAATCGGACAAAACATAAGCATATTTAGTGGCATCGGCATCCTGAGGATTTACAATGGCACTTAATGTACTAGTCTGTGAAAGCAAAATAGCGTCTTTCTTATATGTTACATTATTAAATTTCACATCAGCACCCAATGCCTTACCATAGCTCATTGTAACATTAGCAGCTTCAATCCTACCGTCATTAATAGAAACCGCTTTCAAGCTTGTAATAGATGCGGCTTTGGGTAATTTGATGACAGCAGGTTCGCCTTCACCATTTTCACTTGTTGCAACGTGCAGTTCCCAGTAGCTGGTCTTATCTACGACATAAGTACTTGCGCCCATGGCAGAAATGCCAGTATCAGTGCCTACATAGTCATTCTTTTCAGCATCCCATTCGTAAGTCACCCAATTACCGGTTTCCTTACTGATAGAAGGAGCTTTAGCATTGATGCCATTTACTCCATTCTTACCTTCAGAGCAAATACCGGTATCTTCGTTGTTGATGATGAAATTTTTAGTAACTGGATCGATGGTGATTGTAGCAGCATCACCCTTATCCCCTTTATCACCTTTAATGGTTCCAATGGTGCTAGTAGTATTATCACTCCAAGTGATTGTAATACCATCACCATTTTTCACAACGTTGGTAACAAACTTACCATCGCCCACTTTTGCCTGCAAGTCGCTGATTGAAGCCTTGATACCAGTCAACTCATTGTTGATCTGATCAATGTCATCATCATAGTCCTTACAAGACGTGAAAGTTCCTGCAGTACCAACCATTAAGGCACTAAACAGGATTACACTTAGAAACTTCTTGTTCATAATTGAAAACTTTAAATTTATAAATTTAAAAAATAAAAAAGTGAATAATCTCTCATTTTCATTCCCTTTCACATAGTTGTTGATTATATGATTTTTTCCGTTACTTCGCAGGTAATGAAATCTTGTTAATTCCATTAATAATCAAGGAATAAGGATAAAATAGGTTGGGTTTGTTCAAAATAGTAAAAATCAGCCCGTTAGGATATTGGAAAGAGGATTGAAAGTCCAGAAAAGTGACAGTGGGAAAGTGATGAAATGAGGCTTTCAAAGAATGAAAGTGTGTATTTTTCAGTTCAAAAGGTTGAATGACAGTATATTGATAGCACCGATTGGAGCTCCGTAAAGACAACGCCATTCCGTTCCTCAAAACTCATTTTGAAGACTCCGGAAAATGCGCAACAAATCTATTCTATCCTATCAAAAGAAGTAACGTCTTTTATACTGTACACGCTCCGCTTCTTACAAAAGAAATTACCCTCTGGTTGGCCTCGTCAATCTTTCTGTTGCTGAAAGGCTTCAGATAGGTTTCCGTCACCGTGATGGAGGAGTGTCCCATGGCTTCCGATATGATTCCGGGGTGTATCTCGCAATGGTAAGCCATTGTAGCCCAGGTGTGTCTGGCTGCATAGGTGCTGAGTGCCGACTGCATTCCCAAGCACTGCCTGAGTACTGCCAGCCGCTGGTTGAATGCCCTGAGTGCCGACTGGTATTCCCGGTATGCGGCTTCCGATCCTTCCTCACTTTGTAATATGGGGAATAAATAAGGAGAGTCCTTGTCCTTGTTTGCTATTATTCTCACCATCTGCATGGCTTCGGGTGTGAGTGACACGGTCAGCGCCCGTCCCGTCTTCCGTCGTCTGTACGATAGTATATTTCCCTGCAGGTCCCTTTTGTGCAGGTACGCCAGGTCTACGAAGGGTATGCCCCTGAGCATGAACATGAGTACGAAGAAAAT
>NZ_QTLM01000030.1:0-7319 GCF_003602695.1 Bacteroides sp. AM07-18 | reverse complement strand
CTTCGCAGGTAATGAAATCTTGTTAATTCCATTAATAATCAGGGAATAAGGAGGGAATAGGCTGATTTTGTTCAGAATAGTAAAAATCAGCCCGTTAGGATATTGGAAAGAGGATTGGAAGTCCAGAAAGATGACAGTGGGAAAGGGATGAAATGAGGCTTTCAAAAAATGAAAGTATGTATTTTTCAGTTCAAAAGGTTGAATGACAGTCCATTGATAGCACCGATGGGAGCTCGGTAAAGACAACACCATTCCGTTCCTCAAAACTCATTTTGAAGACTCTAGAAAATGCGCAACAAATCTATTCTATCCTATCAAAAGAAGTAACGTCTTTTATACTGTACACGCTCCGCTTCTTACAAAAGAAATTACCCTCTGGTTGGCCTCGTCAATCTTTCTGTTGCTGAAAGGCTTCAGATAGGTTTCTGTCACCGTGATGGAGGAGTGCCCCATGGCTTCCGAAATGATACCCGGATGAATTTCACAATGATAAGCCATTGTGGCCCAGGTATGTCTTGCCGCATAGGTACTCAGTGCCGACTTCATGCCCAGACACTGCCGCAGTACAGCCAGCCGCTGGTTGAATCCCCTGAGTGCCGACTGGTATTCCCGGTATGCCGCTTCGGTGCCTTCCTCGCTGTGCAGTATGGGAAATAGATAAGGCGAATCCTGATTCCTGCTGGCCATCAGACGTATCATCTGCATGGCTTCGGGGGTAAGCGCCACTGTCAAGGCGCGTCCCGTTTTTCGGCGGCGGTACGATAGTGTATTGCCTTGCAAATCCCTCTTGTGCAGATAGGCCAAATCGACGAACGGAATGCCTCGCAGCATGAACATGAGTACAAAGAATATCCTGGTTTTCTGCAGGTTATTGGGAAATGCCTTTTCCTGCATCCCCATTTCCGTTTCGCGTACCAGATAGCTGATATCCGATGTTTCCAAAGCCTTCTTCCTATCGGCCCGTGTACCCGTATATACATGTTCGAAGAGCCGGGGAGTATAGCGTACGCACTTCATATCCACAGCCCTGTTGTAGGTGGAGCGGATTGTCTTAATGTAAGTAGATACCGTATTCCAGCTGCAGTTCCTGTGTCGCAGGTGGTTTTCGAAGCGTTTGAGTACCGTAGGGCTTAACTTCCGCAGAGGCAGCGCCTGGTAGTTGGTGAATGCGGAGAACGCATTTGAGGAGGCCTGGTAGATGTGTGCCGTTCCCCATCTCCCGCTTTCCCGAAGTTCTTCAACGATTGTCGAGAACATCTCCTGTAAGGTAATTTCATTCTTTCTCATTTCGAAATAATTTATAAAAGATTTATCTTGCAATTATATACAATTGAGAGGAGAAATAAAAAAAAGAATGCTCTCCCATTGAATACTTTTGTTATATCGGACTAAATATTTTATAATAACAGTTGGATATGATAAAGTAAATTATGAGTGTAGCAAATTAGAATAAAATCAACCTATTACTTTTATTGGAACTTGTACTTGAAACTAATGAGATTTAATTTGTTTGGCATGATTCTAAATTTTGTCCCGAAATAGTGCAAAGATAATCGTTTTTTGATTACTTTTGCACCAAAAAGGACGGATATGTCAATTCGAGAATGGATAAGAGAATTAGAAATTGGGGGAACACCTACATTTTCCTTTAGTACTGTAAGACGATTTTTCCCCAATATAACAGAACAATCTATCAAAAATGATTTGTTCCGCCTTTCTACGCAAAAAATCATAGTACCTGTATATCGAGGGTTCTATGTAATTATGCCCCCCCAATATGCGGCAAAAGGTATTATTCCTCCTATATACTACATTGACCAACTGATGTCTTATTTGGATAAGCCCTATTATATAAGTCTTCTCAATGCAGCAGAGCTTCTCGGTTCAGCTCATCAACGTCCACAGAGGTTTTCTGTCACAACAATCTTGCCTAAGTCCTCAGTATCTCCTACAAAGAATAATCTGTTGGTGTGGAATTATAGAAACAAAATGCCTTCTGAGTTTCTTCTAACAAGAAATTCAGAAACGGGTACCATATACTATTCGAATGCAGAGCTGACGGCTGTAGATCTTGTACAATATGAACAACATATTGGTGGCTTGTCACGTGCGGCAACCATACTGGAAGAATTGTCGGAATTGATAGACTTTTCGAAGATTTCAGAATCTTTGTTTGCATACACCTCTTTAGCGGCAATTCAGCGGCTTGGATTCATTTTAGATGTAGTGCTGCAAGAAGAACAACGAGCCAATGATTTATATGATTTGTTATGCAAATACACCAGAACGTTCAAATACGTATTCCTCAGCACGCGCCATAGTGCTGATGTCCAGGAGAAGAATACGCGCTGGAAGATAAAAATAAATACAAATATAGAAGTTGATGACATATGATTAACAGAGCCTCTATCATACAATGGAGTAAGCAGGTGCCGTGGAATGATAATGCGCAAATCGAGCAGGATTTAATCATCTCACGTGCATTGGTTGCCATTTTTAGTGATGAATTCCTTTCTTCACAGTTAGCCTTTCGTGGAGGAACGGCATTACACAAACTTTATCTTTCTCCACAGCCACGCTATAGTGAAGACATTGATTTAGTACAAATAAATCCGGGACCAATCAAGCCCATTATGTTCAGATTAGGAGAAGTATTGGACTTTTTACCGAATCGTGTTACTAAACAGAAACGCTATAATAATACAATGCTGTTCAGAATGGAATCAGAGTTTCCGCCAACAATCCAGATAAGATTGAAGATTGAAATTAATTGCTTTGAGCACTTCAATGAGCTGGGATTGGTAAAGATTCCTTTTATAGTTGAGAATAGTTGGTTCACGGGAGAATGTGAGATTACAACCTATCGGCTTAATGAACTTCTGGGCACGAAACTGAGAGCATTATACCAACGTAAAAAAGGGCGTGACTTATTTGACTTATATGTAGCATTGACAAAAGCAGAAGTTGATGTAAACGAACTCATGCGCTGCTATCATCGCTACATGAGTTTTGCAGTTCAGCAACCTCCCACATACAAACAATTCGTTGCTAATATGGAAGAAAAGATGGTTGATCCGGATTTTCTGGGTGATACTCAATTGCTTCTTCGTCCAGATGAGCCTTTTGACCCTATTGAAGGCTATAAAGCTGTTAAAGAACGGCTGATAGAAAACATGCAATAGTAATTCTATGGAAAGGAGGATGTTTATTCAGAAACATCCTCCAACCTATTAATTGCTACCTCGTTTATTCGGATTCGATGGTCAGATACCAGTCTGCGTTATACTTCACCGGACAGAATCTGAGGCTGGTATAAGCAGCAGGCTTATTGTCCGCTGCATCTTCTTCAGCAAATTTCACCCTGAATTTCACTTCATTTCCGGTGTACTGAGAAAAACCGAAGCTTTCCAGAGTATAATCCAATACAGGGAAAAGCTTGAATCGTCTTGCCATGTTCACTTTCTGTTCGTTACTGATTGGCATCAGAGTATCATTCCGTGTAACATACATCATTTCCAATGCGGCTTCTGTTCTGCCTTCTTGCAGAGCGTCCATACACGAAGAAGCTAATTTCAAGACAACAGCCGTATCTTGGGAACTAATATTATAAACGTCTTCTGTTACACTCGCTTTTCTATTGGTACATGAATTCATACCGATAAGAACAGTCGCAATAAATAGCGTGAGATTTATTACTCTTTTTTTCATTGTATTCCTATTTATAAAGAGAGGAGCATGCCCTTATGAACACACTCCTCTTTCATTAGTATAGTATAATGTAACTATTTACATCATTAATTGTTGCCGATAGTGTTTTTAACCACACAGTCTACCCACACTTTCTGGATAACGCCCCAATCGTAAGTGAACTCAACCGGAATACGTACCTTGAAAGTACCTACGTTGTTACCGTTGTTCTCATACTTGATTTGTCCCATAGCTGCCTTGATAGCATCGTAAGTTGCTTCCGTACCAGCAGATTGCTTGTTGTAAGCAGCGAAACTAACAGTTACACCAGTACCAGTCACATCTACGCCAGATGGATTCAATTGAGAGAACTTAACTTTTGTTGACACCTGAGACAACAACTTGTTGTTGATATCGTGACCGTTCATATCAGTAGTGATCTTATCAATCAGCACCTTAACTTGTTTTACATTATAATATGCAAACAACCAAGCGTTTGAGTAGTCCACCGGATCAGCATCAAAGTCAACAAACTTCTTATCACGCCAGTCGGAGAAGTGGAACAAGTCTGCGATATTCAATTTAGAACCATTTGCCTCGGCATCAGTAAACTCACCGTCTTCTACCGGGTTGGCATCAATAGGACGCAAGAACTTGGCAGGATATACACTGTTCTGCGTAGCCATTGCTATAGCACACGGAGTATAAGGTACAACACCGATTTGTGCAACCAACTGTGCATTGGAGTGACCATAATAGTTCAACAAGAATTCAGATGTAGAATTCTGCTTGTATGTAATCTTACCTGTTGCTTGATTAATTTCTGCAATTTCTACTTTGGCTGCACGGGTCTTTCCTGCATACAGTTTTGTATTCGTATAGACACCCTGATCTGATTTTAATGCATATTCCAATGTATTGTCATAGCTTGCATCATATTGTTTTGCGAAGATATCTGTCGCCTTTGTATTATCAACATACAAGAAATAACCAGGTTTAGCTAATGTTCCAGTTGCAGGTAATTCGTACTCGTCGTTAGTAGCTGCAAAGAAGTACTTGTAACCACCGGCTGCACTATTGACAGCTTGTTTAGCAAATATAGCATCTGTATAAGAAGCAAAACCTGCAGTCGGACCAAATTGAGGTTTGTTGGCATCACCTACTACTTCCCATACCTGATCAAGTTCAACTACATACTGCAATGTGTTACCGCCATCCTTCGGATAAGCCACATTCAAACGAGTAGTTGTACCATTTTCGTACCAGTATTCAGCAATCTTGGTCTTAACAGCACCTACCGGCTTCAGAACAGTGGCCTTCAATGGCATGTAAATCGGAGCATTTGCTGTTTCGCCCTGCTTACTTTCATATCTTACGTAGATAGTCTTTGAGTGAGAATCGCTTTCTTGATAAATACGTTGCATATCACTTATTGACAGAGTCCAACGCAAAATTGTATTGGTAGTTCCGTGAGGATCTGCAACTTCCTCAACTTCTCCGTAAATCTTCTTGGCATCTGTGATAGCCTTCCATTCGTTACTGCTTGTCAATTCAAATTGTGTACCAACAGAATTATTCTGAGTAAATTTGTAGAGAGCATCAAATTCGTCTTTGGATTGAGTAGCGGTATTCTCAAGCAACTGATAAGAGATTTCAGCCCAAGTCAAATCCAGCTTAACTCCGTCGCATCCGAATTTAGCGTCTTTCGGGAATTCGTCCGTAATCTTATAACCGGCTTCTTTGATGATTTGCAATTTGATGTAACCAACCAAAACAACACGGTCTTGATTATCAAGTACGCGAACACGGATCAACGGGCGTTTTCCTACAGAAGAGATTCCTTGTTGATTCAATGTTTCACCCTTTTCATTTACGATAGAAGGAGTGATGACACCACTTGTAATGTCTTGTTGTACATATTTGCTGTCAGAAGTCACATTATTACCGGTCTTATACTGAATTAAAGCAAAGTCATACTTCAAACCGAATTTGGCTTCTGCACCGTAAGGCCAAATTTTATGTGTACCTTTATTCTTTGTTTCAGTGTTCCAATCATAATGGGTGGCCAATACCTTTTTTAAGTCAATGGACTCATCGTATGCCACTTGCAAAGTTGGAGCATGTGTGATTGCATCTTTTACGCTAGTCCATAATTCATCAGGGTTATTAGCTGTAGAACATTCAACGGCAGTATTGACACGACCATCAACAAGGTCATTGCTCTTGTAAGCAATAGCCATAGGAGTTACCTCAGAAATGTACGCCATTGCGTAATCAGAAGTAATGGTAGTGTCTTTGTCAGCCTTCTTTACATTGGCGGACAGAGCAAAAATAGAAGCTTCTCCCTTTTCAGCGTTATCGTATTTCTTGTCATAGATAACAGTCTTATCAAGAGAATATCCTACACTGATAAATCCGTCTTTCTTTTGCTCCATGTTTTCAACCTTAAATTTCAACTTGGAGTCATTTGCACGTGTAATGTATTCTGTTTCTCTTGAGACAAAGCTAAGATCAGCCAACTTATCAATCAATGCACTTGAAGGATTCATGTGATACTTAACTGTATCAATCGGAGCAAATACATCTTTTTTGTCATCTACATAGTTCCAATTTGCCACAGGTTCTGTAATTACACATTTTACGGCCGGCGAGTGCTCGTCATTAAACTCTATTTCAGTAGTAGTAGAAGTTTTCTTATACGTATAGCGCATCGCTTCATATTCAGTAGCCTCAATACCGCCTACATACAGCTCGGGATAGAATACTAAACTTCTTAATTCTTTAGTAAGCAGAGTTACTAAACCATCATTGATACTGCTAATTTGGGCAGCAATAGCGGTAACTTTGTCATCTATGGCTTTTACATCAGCTGTAGTTGCCACGTCTTCCATTGCTTTGTTGATAGCTGTAATTGCAACATTGATTTTGTCAATTTCTTCAGCATTAGCATCGATTAGCTCTTTGTACTTTTCAACAGCAACCATTTGAATCTTTAACTGAGCAATGGCAGCTGCATTAGCATCTACTGTACCTGAAATTGTAGCCAAATTTGTTTCGATGGCAGAAATTTGAGTCTTTAATGCATCTAATGCCTCTTGGCTTGGAGCATCTTTCAACATCTCATTAACCTTGTCAACCGCAGCCTGTATAGCTTCTGCTTTTGCAGTGGCAGCAGCTTCTTTGGCAGCATCAGCAGCAGACTTGGCAGCAGCGATATCAGACTTAGCGGCATCCAAAGCAGATTGCAAAGTCGTAAGCTGTGTGTTCAAGTCACTGGTCTTCTTGTCCAGGTTTTCGATGTCATCATCATAGTCCTTACAAGAAGTGAACGTTCCTGCAGTGCCAACCATTAAGGCGCTGAACAGGATTACACTTAGAAACTTTTTGTTCATAATTGAAAACTTTAAATTTATAAATTTAAAAAAATAAAAAGTGAATAATCTCTCATTTTGAACCCCTTTCGCATACTTGTTTTGTTACTAAGTATTCCGTTACTTCGCAGGTAATGAAATCTTGTTAATTTCGTTAATAATCAAGGAATAAGGATGAAATAGACCGGTTTTGTTTGGAATAGTAAAAATCAGTCCGTTGGGATATTGGAAAGAGGATTGGAAGTCCAGAAAGATGACAGT